>JANOLA010000163.1:0-1676 GCA_031419535.1 Burkholderiales bacterium
CTGCGCCAGCTCGGGGATTTGCGCATAGTCCACCGGCCCGGGCAGCGCGCGGTTCGCCATGCTCGGTGCGCTGTTGCGCATGGCTTCGGCAATCGCCATCAAGCCTTCGAACTCGATGCGCCAGTGCCAGCTGGCGATCTCGGCCTTCTCGGCCGGCGTCGCTCCCAGCAGCGGCGGCTGCGGGTAACGCGCTTCCAGGTAGGCCGTGATGCCGGCGTTGTCGGTGAGCAGCGCTCCGTCTTCGGTGCGCAGCGCGGGCACGGTGCACTGCGGGTTGATGCCGCGGTACGCGTCGCCGAGGTGTTCGCCGTTTCTCAGGTCCACCTGCACCGTCTGATGCGCGACGCCTTTTTCAGCGAGCAGGATACGCGTGCGGCGCGGGCTCGGCGCGCTGGCGCAGTCGTAGAGGGTGATCGTCATGGTGCCAGCTTGTCCTGCGTCTGGGTGTCGAAGTCGCTCGCCTCATGGCGCTCGTGCAACTGGCTCGACGGCTGACCCCAGGTGCGGTTCACCATGCGGCCGCGCCGCACGGCGGGGCGCTGCGCGATCTGCTCCGTCCAGCGCTGCACGTGTTGGTACTCCTGCACTTGCAGGAACTCGCCCGATTCGTACAGCAAGCCTTTCGCGAGTGCGCCGTACCAGGGCCAGACGGCGATGTCGGCGATTCCGTACGCGTCGCCCGCGAGAAACTCGCTTTCGGCCAAGCGCCTGTCCAGCACGTCGAGCTGGCGCTTCACCTCCATCGCGAAGCGGTCGATCGGATATTCCATCTTGGTCGGCGCATACGCATAGAAGTGGCCGAAGCCGCCGCCGAGATACGGTGCGCTGCCCATCTGCCAGAACAGCCACGACAGGCACTCGGCGCGCTCGGGCGTGCCCGGAGCGGGGAAAAACGCGCTGCCGAACTTCTCCGACAGGTACTGCAGAATCGCGCCCGACTCGAACACGCGCACCGGCCGCGCGCCGCTTCGGTCCAGCAGCGCCGGAATCTTGGAGTTCGGATTCACGGCGACGAAGCCGCTGCCGAATTGATCGCCGTCGTTGATGCGGATCAGCCAGGCGTCGTACTCGGCGCCCGCATGGCCAAGCGCGAGCAGCTCTTCCAGCATCACGGTGACTTTCACACCGTTGGGTGTGCCGAGAGAATAAAGCTGCAGCGGGTGCCGACCCACCGGCAATTCCTTGTCGTGCGTCGGCCCCGCGATGGGGCGGTTGATCTTCGCGAAGCGGCCACCGCTTTCCTTGTTCCAGGTCCAGATCTTCGGCGGGGTGTAGGGGGGCGATTCGGCCATTGGAGCGAACTCGAGGTGGGGCTGTGCGCACAGTATGGCTGCAATCGCCTTGCGCAAGGCCTGCATGGGGTCGGCTCGGCCGGACCGGCCACCGCCCTGGGCTCGGCTGGCCGCCGAATCGCTAGCCGGATCGAGACCGCCTGCGCCGTCGATACTGCGGCCGTCCATGAAACAGTTGATCCATCCGGCGCTTGCGCCGTTTCCCCCGCTGTGCTCCTTTGACGCCGCTCTCAGCCAGCGCGGCCACGCGCCGCCGGCCAGGCCATGACCGACGTGCACGTGATTGGCGGCGGCAACGCCGCGCTGTGCGCGGCGCTCGCGGCGCGCGAGGCCGGTGCGTCGGTGCTGCTGCTCGAATCGGCGCCCGTGCAATGGCGCGGCGGC
>JANOLA010000164.1:0-1811 GCA_031419535.1 Burkholderiales bacterium
TCGAAGTGCAGGCCCGTCGTCGGCTCGTCGAACATGAACAGGCGCCCGCGCTTGGCCACCGATTGGCGGCTCGCCGAGCGCTCTTGCGCCGCTTCGGCCAAGAAACCGGCGAGCTTCAGGCGCTGCGCTTCGCCGCCGGACAGCGTGGGCACCGGCTGGCCGAGCTTCACATACTCGAGGCCCACGTCGACGATCGGTTGCAGCACGCGCTGCACCTCGCGGTCGTCGCGGAACAGTTGCACGGCTTCGCTGACGGTGAGTTCCAGCACGTCGGCGACCGACAGATCGCGGTACTGCGCATCGTCGTCCCGGCTGCCCATGCGCCGGTCGATCTTCACGTCGAGAATTTCGCTGCGGAAGCGCCGTCCGTCGCAGTCCGGGCAGCGCAGGTACACGTCGCTCAGGAACTGCATTTCCACATGCTCGAAGCCCGAGCCGCCGCAGGTCGCGCAGCGGCCGTTGCCGGCGTTGAAGCTGAACATGCCCGGGCCGTAGCCGCGTTGCAGCGCGAGCGAGGTCATTGCGAACAGCTTGCGAATTTCATCGAACGCGCCGACATAACTCGCCGGATTGGAACGCGCCGTCTTGCCGATCGGCGATTGGTCGACGAACACGGCGTCACTCAACCACTCCGCGCCGAGCAGCTTGTCGAAAGCGCCGGGCGTTTCGGTCGCCTTGCCGAAATGCCGCGCGAGCGCCGGGTACAGCACGTCTTGCATCAGCGTGCTCTTGCCCGAGCCCGACACGCCCGTCACGCACACCAGGTGCTGCAGCGGGAACTCGACGTCGATGCGTTTCAGGTTGTGGTCTCGTGCCCCTTGAAGAATCAGTTTGGGCGTGCTCGGCCCGACGAGGCGCTTGATGCCCATCGTCACCGTCTTGCGCGCGCCGAGGTAGGCGCCGGTCAGCGTGTCGGCGCCGCGGATCTCTTGCGGCGTGCCGTCGAACACGATCTGGCCGCCGCGCTCGCCGGGGCCCGGGCCCATGTCGATCAGCCGGTCCGCGGCGAGCATCACCGCCGGATCGTGCTCGACGACGACCAGCGTATTGCCGGCGTCGCGCAGGCGCAGCATCGCTTCGATGATGCGGCCCATGTCACGTGGGTGCAGGCCGATGCTCGGCTCGTCGAGCACGAACATCGTGTTGACGAGCGAGGTGCCGAGCGCGGTGGTCAGGTTGATGCGCTGCACTTCACCGCCGCTGAGCGTGCGGCTTTGCCGGTCCAGCGTCAGGTAGCCGATGCCGACGTCGCAAAGATATTTCAGGCGAGTCCGCACTTCGTCGAGCAGCAACTTCAACGCATCGTCGAGCATCGTGCTCGGCAAGGTGAGCTGAGCGAAGAACTTGCGGATGCGGTCGATCGGCATCAGCATCAGGTCGTGCAGCGTCAGGCCCGGCAGGGATTCGAGCTGCCCGCGCGACCAGGCCACGCCTTGCGGCATGAAGCGCTGCGCGGGCGGCAGAACGCCATCGGCATCCTGCCGGGTTCCCAGGCGCCAGAGCAGCGCCTCGGTCTTCAAGCGCGCGCCGCCGCACACATGGCAAGGCGTGTAGCTGCGGTATTTCGACAGCAGCACGCGGATGTGCATCTTGTACGCCTTGCTCTCCAGGTACTCGAAGAAGCGTTTGATGCCGTACCACTGCTTGTTCCACTTGCCGGCCCATTCGGGCGTGCCGTTGATGACCCAGTCGCGCTGCGCCTGCGTGAGCATCGCCCAGGCCGTGTCGCGCGGAATGCCGGCTTCGCCGCCGTATTTGATGAGGTCGTCCAGCACTCTTTCCACGCCGGCGTTTGCAACGGCTTGATCGCG
>JANOLA010000165.1:0-2757 GCA_031419535.1 Burkholderiales bacterium
TTCGAGGTGTTCACGGGCCCGATTGCCGGCGCTGACGGCAAGGAACTGCTCGCCAAGGGAGTTCAGGCCGACCAGGCGTGGAAAGACAAGGTCGACTTCTACGTGAAGGGTGTGGAGGGGAAGATTCCGACGGGCAAGTAGGCGGGTGCGCGGTGCAAGGACGTCACGGCACGCGGCGCACGACCATGGCGATCAGCGTGTCGGCGGGCAGATTGCCCTCGGCACGCACCAGTTGACCGGGTTGGCGTTGTTCGTCCAGCCCAGTACGAGCACCTTGTTGCCCGGTGCCAGCTCGGCCAGGGTCAGGCCGCCGCCTGCGAGCGTCAAATCGCTGAGCACCGTGCGCGGCTGTACTCGCACCAGAACGTTCGGGGCGACATTGACCGTGAGGGTTCGCGCTGCCGTGTCGACCCCGGCGACGACGCCGCGCAGGTAACCGTCGATCGCCGGCCGGTAGATGTGCACGCGCTCGGCGACAAGCACGCCGTCGCTGCCGCGCGTGCCGACCACGCCGACGTGCGCGCCGTTGCCGATGTCGGCGAGGCTTCCGCCGTCGAGGCGCGTCGCTAGCGCCGTGCCGCCGCTCGGCGCGGCCTGCAACACGACGCGCACCAGTTGTCCTGCCGCCAGCGCATTCGGCGAGACGCCCACCAGCTCGGCGTTGCCGATGTCGGCGCTACACTCAGGCCGACCTCCAGCGCGCCATGGTTGCGCAGGATCAGCGCTTCGCCCTGGCCCAGATCGGCGAGCAGGGATGCCTTCTCAGTGGCATCGAGCACGACCCCTTGATAGTCGTGGTAGCCGATTCGCAGGAAGCGCATCGCCGTCTGCGTGATCGGCAAGAGCCCGCATTCGAGCGCGCTCACCGCCATCGACTCCCAACTGTGGGTGTGGATCACGCACGCCACTTCGGGCCTTGCTTCGTGCACGGCGCTGTGGATGACGCAGCCGGCGCGATTGATGCCGTAGTCGATCTGGCCGAAACCAAGTTCGCCGAAGTCGGGCTTGGCGAGAATGTTGCCGGCCAGATCTACCTTGATCAGGCTCGACGCCGTGATCTCTTCATACATCATGCCGTAGGCGTTGATGAGGAAAGCGCCGGGCTCTTCCGGCACCGCCGCCGAGATGTGGTTCGCCATCATGTCGGACATGGCGTACAGATCGACCAGCCGGTAGCACGCGGCCAAGTCGACTCGGGCCTGCCACTCCGAGCTGCTGCATTGCGCCTTCATGCCGGCGGCGATTCCTTGCGAAAGAACTGCATCGCGAGCGCGACGATGACCAGGCCGAAGCCCAGCGCATCGGACACCGCGCTCGGCACCACCAGCGCAACCCCGGCGACGATGAACATGCATCGTTCAATGAGCGTGGTCCGCTTCAAGGCCCAGCCCTGGAAGCCGCCGGCCAGCGCACCGATGCCTACCGCGGCAGTGAGGGTGACCTGCGCGATCGACCACCAGTTGGCGGCAGCCAGCGCCTTCGCAGAGCCCATCAGCAGCAGCCCTTGGCCTTCGGGAGCGAGCACGAACATGAAGGGAACGAGGAACGCCGGCACGGTGTACTTCCACGTCTGCAGCGTCGTCTTGTACGGGTCGCCGCCGGTGATGGCGGCGGCCGCGAACGGCGACAGCGCGGTCGGCGGCGACACTTCCGACAGCACGGCGTAATAGAAGATGAACATGTGCGCGGCGAAGTCGGGACCGCCGAGTTTGATGAGCGCCGGCGCGGCGATCACGGCGCAGATGATGTACGACGCAGTCACCTGCACCGCCAGGCCGACGATCCAGACGACGAGCGAGGTGAACAGCGCGGTTAGGAAGAGGGACCCGCCGGCGTAATCGATCACGATCGAGCTGAACTTCAGTCCCAGGCCGGTGAGCGTGACGACGCCGACGATGATTCCCGCGCCGGCACAAGTGGCGGCGACGTTGAGCACGCTGATCGAGCCGCCTTGCATCGCCTTGACGAAGGGCGAGCCGAACAGATGTTGGCGCCACGAGCCCTTCCCTTGAAACAGGTCGTATGAAATCAGCGCGCAGTCGCGCCGCAGAAAGCTGGTGACGAACGACACGACTGTCGCCCAGAACACTGAGAGCACAGGCGTGAAGCCCCACATCATGAAGACGACGATGGAGACGAGCGACAGGAAGTGGAACCAGTAGTGTTTCGTCAGGTGCCAGACCGTGTCGACCTTGTCGAAGACGACGTTGTGCATGCTGTACTTGCGCGCGTCGATCTCGACCATCAGGAACAACGCGAGGTAGAACAGCAGCGTCGGAATCACCGCCATCAACAGCACGTTGAGGTACGAGATCTTCAGGAACTCGGCGATCAGGAACGCCGCCGCGCCCAGCACCGGCGGCGAGATGATGGCGCCCAGGCCCCCTGCGGCAAGCAGGCCGCCGGCAGCGTTCTTCTCGTAGCCGACCTTGGCGAGCATCGGATACGCCACGGCGCCCAGCGTCACCGTCGTCGCGACGCCCGAGCCCGACGGCCCGCCGAGCAGGAACGACGCGAGCACGACGCTGCGCCCCGCGCCGGTGGGTTTGCCGCCCATCGCCGAGAACGAAAAATCGATGTAGAACTTGCCCGCGCCGGAGTGCTGCAGGAACGCGCCGAAGATCGTGAACAGAATGATGAGCGACGCCGACACGTCCACCGCCACGCCGTAGATGCCTTCCAGCGTCATGTACATCACGCCGACCAAGCGGCCGACCTCGTAACCCTTGTGCGTCCACGGCGCCGGCAGCAGCGGCC
>JANOLA010000166.1:0-8842 GCA_031419535.1 Burkholderiales bacterium
CCCCCGCCGCCGCTCGACGCAATAAGAAGGCTCTCCACGAAAGCACACCCGACGAGCTACAAATTATTTTCGATCAGATACATGAGCAGTCGTCAAGGACTGGAATGCCCCGAGTGATTCCTACGCTCACTCTCGCTAGTCGCCACGCATGCGGGGTGGTCTCCTACTATCAAAGAGGGAGAAACATGAGTCGGCGCAAAGCCTCACGATTGCGCTAAGGCAGCGGATTCGGTCGCCGGAGCAGTGCGTCTGGTCCCATCCATGCACCCTCGCAGCGCGGAATCCTCGCCGCCGCCACGCGAAGCAATTCCTCTCGGCAACCCAGTATGCGGCCAGCGGAGCAGATACGCTCGTGCCGTCCGATCGCGTGGGCGGACTCGACGACGGCCCTGCGGTCGCTGGTCATTCCTCGCTATCCCGATAGGGGTTCCGACAAGCCATTTTCCCATCGCAGCGGTGGCGGCCGCATCCCAACTTCAAACGCAAGCCAGCATTGACCCGCCACGTCGCCCCGTGCGACACTCGCGGCCCGCGGCACCGCCCATGCGGTGCTTTCCTCAGTCTCGCCACAGGAGGGTTCGCCATGAGAAACATCGAGCTTGCCCTTGCGTCGGCCGCTGCCTGAGCCCGCGGTTCCCGGTTTCTTCTTGAACCGAGAGTGATCCCCGCGCCAGCCTCGGCGCGGTCGACTCCAAAGTTTTCAACCCGTTCGGGGCGAACCACGTCCCGTTGGCGCCGGTGCGCGCGCGTCTGTTGCGGCGCGCCGGTAAAACTTCAATCGGAATCGATCAAATGAATCAGGAACAAACCGCGCGCCTGGAAGGCATCGGGCTCACCCCGGAACTGGCGCGCCGCATCGAAGAGTGTCTCGAGAACTTGTCCGAAGAATGCACTGCGCTGCGCGTCGTCGCGGTGCATCGCGAAACGCTGCAACTGCATGACGGCGAACGCGAATCTGCAGCGCGTCTGGTGCCATGGCTTGCGCGCGAGCTGGCGGCACCGGGCAGCGCGGTGGCGGCACGGGGCAGCCCACTGACGGCATCGCGCAGCCCGCTGGCTGTGGGCGACTGGGTGCTTGCGGAGCGCGACGAACACGCGCAAGCGTGGGTGCACGCGCGCATTGAGCCGGTGTCGCACATCGCGCGGCGCGACGGCGACGGGCGCAGCCATGCCGTGGTCAGCAACGTGCAAACCGCGTTGCTCGTGATGGGCCTGGACGACGACTTCAACCTGCGCCGTCTGGAGCGTTTTCTGGCGCTGGTGCACAGCAGCGGCGTGCTGCCCGTCGTCGTGCTGACCAAGGCCGACCTCGCCGCGGACCCGCAACGCAACCAGCAATGTCTGGCAGCGTTGCACGCGCGCTTGGGCTCGAGCCTGCCCGCGTTATGCGTCGACGCCCGCGACTCGGCCGCGGCGCACGCGTTGCAGCCCTGGCTCGTTGCCGGCCAGACACTCGTCTTGCTCGGCTCGTCCGGCGCGGGCAAGTCGACGCTGACGAACAGCTTGCTCGGCACAGCGGTTCAAGACACCGGCCGGGTTCGCGAGAGCGACCGGCGCGGCCAGCACACGACCACGTCGCGCTGCCTGTTTCGGCTGCAAAGCGGTGCCTGCATCATCGACACCACGGCGTGCGCACGCTGAGCCTTGACGCGGGCGCTGCGCTCGACGCGGGCTTTGCCGACATCGAGGCGCTGCGCGCGACTTGCCGATTCCGCGATTGCCGCCATCTCGACGAGCCCGGCTGCGCGGTCCGCTCCAACGTGGACTCTGACCGGCTGAGCAACTACCACAAGCTGAGCCGCGAGATGCGCCGCGACAGCATGAGTGCGCTGCAGCGGCGCGAGCAACTCTCGATGTGGAAGGCGCGCGGCAAGGCTGGAGCGGCGCGGCTCAAAGCGAAGCGCGGTGAGGGTTGAGCAACGAGGGGTTCGCGTTTGCGCATGGCACCGAGCCCGGCGCACTCATGCTCTGACCAGTTGCGCCAGCTCGCGCCGTGGCGTCGGCAATCCGGCCGCGGTGCCGTGGCCCACGCGCGCGAGCATCTGGATCGTGGTCTGCGCCGCATCGAACCCGAGCAACCGGTGCAGCGCCTCGTAGTGCGGGCGCACCTCGGAAAACTCTTGCAGCGCCTGCGACAGCGGGTGCATGTCCACCCCGGCGGCGGTGGCTTCAAGGTGCGCGCGAACATAGGCGCGGCCGCTGTCCAGCTGGGCGCGGCGGCTGTTGCCGCGCGTCGCGATCCAGTGGTAGCCGCTGCCCGTTTCTTGCGGCAACCAGCGCTCCATCGTGCGCGCATGGTTGGGGCTGCCACGCACCGGAACCTCGAAGCGGTCGAACAGGCCCAGGATGCTGGCCAGGCGCGGCATCGCACCCATGATCGAGATGCCGTCGCGGTGGGTTTCGATTTCTTGCGGGCCGATGCGCAACAGGTGCGCCGACTCGAGCCAGGTGCGCGGCGTGGTGATCTCGGTTTCGAACGAGGCGCGCGTGAGTTGGCGCATCTGCTCGACGTTTGCCGCATCGACGATCTCTCCGGCCAGCAAGCCGAAGCCGCGCGAGACAGCGCTTAGCTTCTGCCACAGTGGCGCGGGCACCTGACGCGCGTTGTCGTAAGGTCCCTTGTTCGTGTGGCGGCGCCGAATCTGCGCGAACAGCGGGTCGCGCGGCGTGGCTGCATCGCGGCTCAACACGAGGCGCGCGACGGCGCGACCGCCGGGTAGTTGCTTCGCGCTGGGTTCACCGTCGGGAAACGCTTCAACCTGCACGCGATGGCCGCGCTCGGCCGCGGCGATGACGGCAAGCTCGATGAATGCGCCGCAGCCGATCAGGATTTGCCGGCCGAATGGGTCAGTCTCCGGCAGCAGCCGGTCTTTGTCGCAGACGAGCGTGACCTCGCCTTCGCGGCGCAGGTCGGCGAGCCAGGGCTGGCGGTTGTGCGGGTTCGGCGCGAGCAGCGCGTGCGCGAGCATGAAGCGGCGCAGGTCGGTGTCGTCCGCCGGGCTGTGCCACGCCTGCACGCTGGCCGCGGGATAGTTCAACGAACAACCGGCCAGGCCGGTGCCGGCGAGCACGACACCGCCACCGACGAGACCGATGGCGCGGCGGCGGTTGATGAGATGACTGGGATGACAGGGATGACTGGGAAGCTTCGTCACGATGTTCCTTTCGACGCTTGGGTGGTGCTTCGGCGTTGCGTTGCCGAAACCGGTTGCCGGCACTGTGGCCGCGATCGCGCCGCCTGCCTACGCCGGAAACCGCATGCGTGCCATGCGAAACTGCATGGCATGGTCAAGCGCGCCGCCACACCTCCCGAACTCACCCCAGCCGCGCCGCCGGGGCCGCAACTGGACGACTGGAACCTGCTGCGCTCGTTCCTCACGATCTTCGATGCGGGAACGCTCACGGAAGCGGCGCGGCGCCTGGGCACGACGCAGCCCAACATGGGCCGGCACCTGCGCGACCTGGAGACCCTGTTGGGTGAAACGCTGTTCGTGCGGCGGCCCGGAAAGCTCGAGCCCACCGAGCGCGCGACGGCCCTGTTCGAGGCCACGGCGCCGATGCACCAGGCAGTGCGCGACGCCGCGCGCCTGTTTACTGACAGCCACGAGCGCATCGTCGGCGTGGTGCGGCTCGCAGTCTCCGAGGCCTACGGCTACCACGTGATTCCGAAACTGCTCGCGCCGCTGCTGCATGAACAGCCAGAACTCGAGATCGAACTCGCGGTCAGCAACCGCAGCGACAATCTGCTGCGCCGCGACGCCGACATCGCCGTGCGCCACTTCCGGCCGCGGCAAGACGACCTGATTGCGCGCAAGGTCGGCGACACCGAGATGGGCCTGTTCGCCCACGAAAGCTACCTCGCGCGATTCGGCGAGCCGCGCGATTTCACGATGCCCGAAGGCGGCGTGGTGACGGGTTTCGACCGCGAGCCGATGGCCATCGCCGAGGCCATGCTAGGCGAGCAGCCCGCCGCAGCGCCGCGCTTTCGCTGGCGCAGCGACTGCGTGTTGACATTGCAGGCGGCGGTGGAGTGCGGCGCGGCGCTCGGCATGTACTTCGTCGACATCGCCGCCGAGCGCCCCGGCCTGCGCCGCGTGCTCGCGCACCGGGTGGGCCTGAAGCAGGAAGTGTGGCTCTGTGCGCACGACGAACTGCGGCGCAGCCGGCGCATGCGGCTGGTCTGGGAGCGCCTGGGCGACGCGCTCGAGGCGCGCTTCAGCGCGGGCCGCGGCTGAGAGACTGAGCGGCGCGGGTCAGCCCTGCAGCACCGGGCTGCGGATCAGATGATCGAACGCCGACAGCGCGGCCTTGGAGCCTTCACCGCTGGCGATGATGATCTGCTTGTAGGGCACCGTCGTCACGTCGCCTGCGGCGAACACGCCGGGCAGGCTGGTTGCGCACTTCTCATCGATGACGATCTCGCCGTGCTTCGACAGCTCCAGCGTGCCGCGCAGCCATTCCGTGTTGGGCACCAGGCCGATCTGAACGAACACGCCCGCGAGTTCGACGTGGTGCGACTCGCCGCTCGCCCGGTCGACAAAGCGCAGCCCGTTGACCTTGTGCCCGTCGCCCGTGATCTCGCTCGTCCGCGCGCCGGTGTGGATCGCGACGTTGGGCAGACTCCTGAGCTTGTTCACCAGCACGGCGTCGGCCTTCAGGTGGTCGGCGAACTCCAGCAAGGTGACGTGTGAGACCACGCCGGCGAGGTCGATCGCGGCTTCCACGCCCGAGTTGCCACCGCCGATGACGGCAACCCGCTTGCCCTTGAACAACGGGCCGTCGCAGTGCGGGCAGTAGGCCACGCCTTTGTTGCGGTACTCCTGCTCTCCGGGCACGTTGACCTTGCGCCAGCGCGCACCGGTGGCGACAACGACGGAGCGGCTCTTCAGCGCCGCGCCATTGGACAACTGAACCGTGATCTCGCCACCCGGCTGCGCGGCCGGCTCGATGGAAGACACGCGCTGGCTGTTCATGATGTCCACGCCGTAGCCGCGCACATGCGCTTCCAGGTCGGCGGCGAACTTCGGGCCTTGCGTTTCCCGCACCGAGATGAAGTTTTCGATTCCCAAGGTGTCGAGTGTCTGGCCGCCGAAGCGCTCGGCGACGATGCCGGTGCGTATGCCTTTGCGCGCGGCATACACCGCGGCACCGGCACCCGCCGGGCCGCCGCCGACGATGAGCATGTCGAAGACGTTCTTCGTCGCCAGACGCGCCGCCTCGCGCGCCGCCGCACCGGTGTCGATCTTGGCGAGGATCTCGGCCAGTTCCATCCGCCCCGAGCCAAACACCTTGCCGTTGAGGAACACCATGGGAACCGCCATGATCTGGCGCGCCTCGACTTCGGCCTTGAACAAGCCACCGTCCAGCGCGACGTGGCGGATGCGCGGATTGAGCACCGCCATCAGGTTCAGCGCCTGCACGACGTCGGGGCAGTTGTGGCAGGTCAGCGACATGTAGGTTTCGAAGACGAACTCGCCCTCGATCGCACGGATCTGCTCGATGACTTCAGCGTCCAACTTCGGCGGGTGGCCGCCGGCCTGCAGCAGCGCCAGCACCAGCGAGGTGAACTCGTGGCCCAGCGGAATCGCGGCGAAGCGCAGGCCCATGTCGTGGCCGGATCGGCTGATTGAAAACGACGGCCGGCGCGCGTCGATGCCGTCATGGCGTACGGCGATCTTGTCGCTGAGAGCGCCGATCTCGTCGAGAAGTTCGCGCATCTGCGACGAGGCTTCGCGGTCGTCGAGCGAGGCCACCAGCTCCACCGGCTGCGTCACGCGTTCGAGGTAAGTCTTGAGCTGGGCTGTGAGCGTGGCGTCCAACATGGAGGAAGTCCTTGTGTAGAGGGTTGCGGCGGGCCGCAGCCCGCGTTTTGCAGTTTGCTCAGATCTTGCCGACGAGGTCGAGCGACGGCGTCAGCGTGGCCGCGCCTTCCTGCCACTTGGCGGGACAGACCTGGCCCGGGTGCTTGGCCACGTATTGCGCCGCCTTGACCTTGCGCAGCAACTCGCCGGCGTCGCGGCCGATGCCGTCGTCGTGCACTTCGGCGGTCTTGATCGCGCCTTCGGGGTTGATCACGAACGTGCCACGCCGCGCCATCCCCGACTCCTCGACCATCACGCCGAACGAGCGACTGATGGCGCCGGTTTTGTCACCGATCAGCGGGTAGCGAACCTTCTTGATCGCCTCCGACGTGTCGTGCCATGCCTTGTGCGAGAAATGCGAGTCGGTGGAAATTCCGTAGACCTCGACACCCAGGTCCTTGAACTCGGCGTAGTGGCTTGCCACGTCTTCGAGCTCGGTCGGGCAGACGAAGGTGAAGTCGGCGGGGTAGAACACGAACACCGCCCATTTGCCTTTGAACGATTGATCCGTGACTTCGATGAACTTTCCGTTCTGGTAGGCCTGGGCCTTGAAGGGTTGAACGCGGCTATTGATGAGGGACATTGCTGGCTCCGTAGAAGTGAAGGGAAGGAAAACACTTGCGACGGAGAGAAGTATTGCTGCAACGCACCATCGCGTGGGTTCATTGCATTGATGGCGCACATAGGCATGAGCTATTTCCTTTGCGGAGCCGGCAACAGGCGTTGCACGAGCGGGTGCAGCACCTTCTTCTCGGTGCCGATGGCGAAGAAGTGCTCCTCCACGCCGTCGCAGTGCGCGACGCGCTTGACCGAATAGCGGTCGACCAACTCGTCGTGCACCATTTCCGGCGCGGGAAACACGCCCATGCCGCTCGCGCCGAAGGTCTTCAGCAAGGCGCTGTCCTCGAATTCGCCGACGATCCGCGGGCGCACGCCGCGCTCTTCGAACCAGCGGTCGATGCGGATGCGAACCGCGGCGTGCCCGGTGGGCAGCAGCACCGGAACTTGCTCCAGCGAACGCGGAAAGCCGCGCCGCGCCGCCGCGCACAGTTCCGCCGATGCGTACCAGCCCAGCGCCGACGTGCCCAGCGCGTGGCTGTACAGCTTGAGGTTCGGGTTGTGCGGCGCGCTGCGGTCGGCGAGCACGATGTCCAGGCGGTGCAGCGCCAGTTCGCCGAGCAGGTCTTCGAACTCGTCCTGGTGGCACAGCAGGCGCAGCATGGGCTCCTTCATCACCGGCTCCATCAGGCGCCGCACCACCAGCTTGGGCAGCGCGTCGGAGATGCCCACCGCGAGGCGCACGCTCGGTGAACTCACCGCGTCGCGCACTGCGGCGGGGAGCTCTTCACCCAGCTGAAAGATCAGCTCGGCCTGGTGCATCGCGGGGTGGCCCGGCTTCCGTCAACACCAAACCGCGCCCGGCCGGCTTGAGCAGCGCGTAGCCCAGCGACCGCTCGAGTTCCTTGACCTGGGTGCTCACGGTCTGCACCGCCATGCCCAGGCGTTCGGCGGCGCGCGCGATGCCGCCGGCCTTGGCGACGACCCAGAAGTAGTAGAGATGGCGGTAGCTGAAGCTTTGGCTCATGCTCAGGTTTCCTCGCAGTCAGGGTTCCCGATTGTCAGCTTTCTCGGTACCCAACCCTTGCCCACCCTGCCCCAGGAGTTCGTTGGAGACCTCGGCTTGCGCAAGAACATGACAGCGCACGTCGAACGGCTCGACTACGCTCGTGTTTTGTCAGGGAGAAACCATGTCGGTCGAGTCCAACTCGACGCCGCGCCTGGCCTTGGTGCTCGGCAGCGGCGGCGTGCGCAGCATCGCCGCGGTCGGGGTGGCCGAAGTGCTGGCCGATGAAGGGTTGTGGCCGGACCTGATCGTCGGCTGCAGCTCGGGCGCGCTGTTCGGCGCGACGATCGCCGTGGGCATGAGCAGCCGCGAGGCGCTGGGCGCCGCGACGACCCTGTGGTCGGCCGAGCTGACGCAGCAGCGGCGCTGGCGCGCCTACGCGCAACTGCTCGCGCCCCAGTGGTTGGGTTTCAACGCCGGCTTCGCGCTGCGCTACGACAAGCGCATCGGCGAGCGCATCCAGCTCGCCTTTGGCGACAAACGCCTGGAAGATTTGCCGACTCCGCTGCGCGTGGTCGCCACCGAAGCCACGAGCGGCCACAGTGTCGTGTTGACGCACGGTGCGTTGACACTTGCGTTGCGCGCCAGCATGGCCGTACCCTTCATGTTTCCGAGCGTCGAGGTCAATGGGCGCAGGCTGGTGGACGGCGTGATCTCCGATCCGCTGCCGATGGCCGCTGCCGCCGACGCAGCGGTTGTCGTGACGCTCGGCTTCAAGGGCGAGATGCCACGCCGCGTGGACCGCGCATCGCGCCTCGTGGCGCAGATGAGCACCTCGCTCATCAACAACTTGCAGCAAGCGCGCGTGAACGCGGCACGTCACGCCGGCCAGCGCGTGCTTGCGCTGGAGTTGGGACTGGATCGTCACGTGGGTCTGTGGGAAACTGAGGCCATGCCCTACTTGTATGAGGCCGGGCGCCGCGCGACGCGCGCGCAGTTGCCGCAGATCGTCGCGCTCGCGCGCAGCGCGGCGGCGCCCGCGGCGTGATGCGGCGCGCATGTGGTTCGCATGGAATTCATCGGAGCGTCATTCCGCAATGAACCGCGCGCTTGAAGTTCAGCGCCTTGCCCAGGCCCGAGTTGGGTTCGACGTGCTTGCCGGCGATCTGCGCGGCGATCCAGGTATGGAGCGCTTCCATGACGGGCTGGCTGTGCTGCCGATGGAATGATCGCGCGCTTGAGGACCCGTTCACACAGATTGTTATCCAGGGGCGCGCCGACCTTGCGCAGGAACAGCGTGAGCTCGCTCCAGTGCTTCATCAGGTTTCATCGCAAGGGCTCCCTGTTCTACAAGACGGTGCGGGGTGCGCAGGTCGGCGACATCTACATGAGCCTGATCCACACCTGCAGGCTGTGC
>JANOLA010000167.1:0-5750 GCA_031419535.1 Burkholderiales bacterium
CAGCGAGAGCTTGCCCGCGGCCTTCTGGATCTCCTCCAGCTTGGCGAGCACCCTGGCCAGTTCGCCCGGCGTGTTGACCTCCCAGCTCTTTTGCGGCGCGAGGCGGATGCGCGCGCCGTTGGCGCCGCCGCGCTTGTCGCCACCGCGGAAGGTCGAGGTCGCGGCCCAGGCGGTGGACACCAGTTGCGCGACCGTCAGGCCCGAGGCCGCGATCTTCGCCTTTACGTCCGCGATGTCGGCGGCCGTGGGCTGGTGCGTGGCGGCGGGCAGCGGGTCCTGCCAGATCAGGTCTTCCTTCGCTACCTCGGGGCCGAGGTAACGCACCTTCGGACCCATGTCGCGGTGCGTCAGCTTGTACCAGGCGCGCGCGAAGGCATCGGCAAGGGCCTGCGGGTTGCCGAGGAAGCGGCGCGAGATCTTCTCGAACTCGGGGTCCATGCGCAGCGTCAGGTCGGTGGTGAGCATCGTCGGCTTGTGCAGCTTGCCGGGGATGTGCGCGTCGGGAATGATCTCCGGCGCGTTCTTGGCCACCCACTGCTTGGCACCGGCGGGCGACTTCGTCAGCTCCCATTCGTACTTGAACAGGTGCTCGAAGAAGTCGTTGCTCCAGCGCGCGGGCGTCGTGGTCCACGTGACTTCCAGGCCGCTGGAAATGGTGTCCTTGCCGTGGCCCTGGCCGTAGTTGCTGTTCCAGCCCAGGCCCTGCGCCTCGAGCGGCGCGCCTTCGGGCTCCGGGCCCTTGTGCGATTCCGGCGCGGCGCCGTGCGCCTTGCCGAAGGTGTGGCCGCCGGCGATCAGCGCGACGATCTCCTCGTCGTTCATCGCCATGCGCCCGAAGGTGGCGCGGATGTCCGTGGCGGCGGCCACCGGGTCGCCGCTGGCGTTCGGGCCTTCCGGGTTCACATAGATGAGCCCCATGTGCGTGGCGGCCAGCGGTTGGTCCAGGTCACGGTCGCCGCTGAAGCGCTTGTCGGTGGCGAGCCACTTTGTCTCGCTGCCCCAGTTGACGTCCGCGTCGGGTTCCCACACGTCCTCGCGCCCGCCGGCGAAGCCGAAGGTGCGAAAACCCATAGCCTCCAGTGCGACGTTGCCGGTGAGGATGAACAGGTCGGCCCAGCTGATCTTCTGGCCGTACTTCTGCTTGATCGGCCACAGCAGGCGGCGCGACTTGTCGATGTTCACGTTGTCGGGCCAGCTGTTCAGCGGAGCGAAGCGCTGCTGTCCGCGGCCACCGCCGCCACGGCCGTCTGCCGTGCGGTAGGTGCCGGCGGCGTGCCAGGCCATGCGGATGAACTGGGGGCCGTAGTGGCCGAAGTCGGCCGGCCACCAGTCCTGCGAATCGGTCATCAGCGCCAGCAGGTCCTTCTTCAGCGCGAAGTAGTCGAGCTTCTTGAACTCTTGCGCGTAGTCGAATTTCTCGCCCAAGGGGTTGGACTTGCTCGAATGCTGGCTCAGCATGTCCAGGCGCAACTGGTTCGGCCACCAGTCCTTGTTTGTGGTGCCGCCACCGGCGGCATGATTGAACGGGCACTTGGCTTCGGACGACATGGATACAGGCTCCTGAGAGTGGTGGTGGGACGTTGCGAAGATTAGTGATCCAGCCACCGCGCGTCCAGAAAGAATCCTCTATCGTGTCGATAGCAAGGGCTCAGGCAGTGCCGCCGCTTTTCATGCCGAGTTTGCGCAGAATGCTCTCCAGCGGGCACAGCCGCGTGAACGAACTCTGCAACAGGTTCGCGCCGACGAAGGCGGTGAGCCACAGCCAGTTGACGGAGTGGAACAGGGGGCTCGCCTCGGCGCCGAACGCGAGCGAAATCAGAATCACGGTGCCTGCGAACATGCGGATGACGTTTTCAATACTCATGAAGGACTCCTTAGAAGGGACAGGGTGGAAACAGCCGTGAGCTTGAACGAGCCCGCCGGATCTGTCTGCCACGTGGGTTGCACAGCGCATGGCAACTGGCCTGCCTAGACGTGCCTAGACACGATGCCGCAGCACAATTCCATGACTGAACGCGACGCAACGCGCAGCTTGCTGCTCGCGCGTTTCCCCGTCTTCACGCAACTGCCCGCGGCGCAACTGGAGGAGTTGTTGCGAAACGCGCCATTGCGCCACGCACCGGCAGGCAGCGTGCTGTTCGAGCCGAACCTGCCGTGCGAAGGTTTCCCGCTCGTGCTCGAGGGCAGCGTCAAGGTCTTGAAGACGTCGCCATCCGGCCGCGAGATCGTGCTCTACCGGGTCAGCCCGGGCGAGGGTTGTATCCTTTCGGGTGGCTGCCTGCTCGGGCAGAACGAATACGCGGCGCGCGGCGTCGCCGAGAGCGACGTCACGCTGCTGCGGCTATCGCCCGCGGAATTCAATCACCTGATCGTGAACGTCGAGCCGTTTCGCCGCTTCGTCTTTGACATGTACGGCACGCGCCTGGCCGAAGTGATGGAGCTGATCGACGAAGTGGCGTTCCGCAAGCTTGACACTCGCCTGGCACGGCTGCTCGTACAACGCGGTCCCGAGATTGCCGCGACGCACCAGAACCTGGCCGACGAACTGGGCAGCGTGCGCGTCTTCGTGAGCCGGCTGTTGCGAAATTTCGAGGAGCGCGGCTGGGTCCGGTTGGAGCGAGAGAGGATCAGCGTTGTCGATTCGAAGGCGCTGCTCGAGTTCGCACGGCAGTAGATGCCGCAATGTTCGACCTGGATTGCGCAAGCTCAAAGCCCACCGCGCGCCGCCCCAGCAGACTGCCCGTTCAGGCGCGCGGATCGCGCCGCAACGGCGGCGTCGCCCCCAGCGTTGTTTCGGCTCTCAATGGCAAGGAGAAACCCTTCATGCGCAAACCAACCCTCCTCCTGCTCGGCGCGGCCCTGGGGCTGTCGGCGGCCAGCGTCGTCCAGGCGGCAGAGATGTACCCGTGGCGAAACCACCAGCGGCCCTTCAGCTTCGTCTTTGGCAATTCGATCGACGGCCACCAGCAGACGCGCCGGGAGCACGACGGGAGCCTGAACGGCTACCTCTACATCCGGTACACAGGCGCCGTCACCAAGGACAACTACCCAGTGGCCACGCATGTGGACTGCAACACCGTCACCGATTGCAAGGTCGGCTGGAAGATCGACGCCGAGCCGTCGAGCGCGAAACTGGTGGGCCAGCCCATGCACGACCACCCGGTGTTCTTGATCGGGCGGCCCGACATCCCGCAGCCTGGCAGCTACGCGCACTTCCACTGGACCGGCATGGCGATGCCGATACGCGATGGGAGCACCCCCGGCTACCTGCTGGAGCTGACCGCGGTGAAAAGCTTCTGCTTCATGCACCACGGTGCCGAAGCGGCCATGAGTACGGCGAGCTGCCGCGACAACGGTGGCGTCAAGGTCGATCGCGGCGTCGATATCGCGACCCACCTGAACATCGTCACCAGCCACCCCTCCGGCATGTGAACCCAGCGCGAGACGCCTGCGCCGCCCAGGCTCCTAGACCCAAAGCCCGACAGACTCCTAGAGCACCGATCGCCTCGTGCGTCGAGGCGTGCGCAAAGCAGCAGAACTCAACGCACCGTATACCCGCGCCCCTCCAGACACGCCGCCTGCGCGCGCACGTAGTCGGCACGGTGCGCCAGGTCGGCGCTCTGACCCGTTGCCGCAGGCGCGGGGTCGAAACCGCTTTGCGAGGCGGCCCAGCGGTGGCATGCGTATTCGTCAGTCGCCTGGGCCTCGGCGGTCTGCCGTTGCGCCGGATAGACGAACAACCGCGCACCCGGAGTCGCGCCCAGCGCCGCCACCGGCGTGGGCACGACCTCATAACCGCCCTCGATGCGCTCGCGGTAATACGCGCCGTTCAGATACAGGTACGTGATGCCGCCGATCACGACCGCCGTGCGAAACGCGGGCAGGTCGGTGACGACCACACCATAGGGGGGGCGCACCACGACGTAGCCGCCCGGTGCGTGCGTGTACCAGACGCCCGACCAGAACCAATAGTTGGAGCCGCGCCAGACGACCGGCGGCGGATGCGCCGGCAAGGCGTGCACGCGAAAGCCCGATCTCGGGTAGTAGCGCGAATGGTCATGCGCGTTGTCGAGCCAGCGGTTGCTCGGCGGCCTGGGCGGCGCGGGGCGCTGCGCCCCGGAGAGCCTGGGTTCCTGCGCCGCGGTGGCTGGCGTCGAGGCGGTCAAGAACAGCAGTGCCGCCGCGAAAAGGGCTGCGTCGAATCGGATCGGGTCGATGGTGGTCGTCATGCCAGCGCTCCTTTCAGCCCACCCGGTAGCCGCGACCGGCCATGCACGCGCTCATCGCGCGCCGGAAGCCATCCAGCGGCGCCATTGCCGCTTGCCGCGCCGCCTGGTTTCTTTGTTCGATCGCGGCTTGCGCCTGTTCGGCGGCTTGGGCGCGCGACTCCTGCGCGATCGCGCCGAGTGCCGCGCCGAAAATCGCGCCGATCACGGCACCGCTTGCGCTGTGGTGCCCCGACGATGCCACGGCGCCGACCACGGCACCTGTCACCGCGCCTGCGGCCACGTCGGCGCCGTCGCGCCGCACCGGTGGCGGCGCCGCGTGCACCGGCACGCTCACCGGCGTCATGCCGGGGTCGAAGCCGCTCTGGCCCACCGCCCAGCGGTAGCACTCATAGCGGTCGCGGTCCTGCTGCGCCGCGTCTTGCGAGCGCTCGGGGTAGAAGTACATCGGCGCCGCGGCGGGCGCGGGCGCGGCGTACGGCACCGGCGCGGGCATATGCACCACCGATGGCGGCGCAACCACGCAGCCAGCGAGCGCCACGCTGCACGTGAGCGTGAGCCGGCGCGAAACACTTCGCGGCAACAGCCAATCGGTTGACATGTGGCTTCCTAGTTGCGATCGGCCAGCCGGCCCATCGCGCAACTGACGAACGACTTCGCCACGGCCGCGGCCGAGCGCAGGCCTGCAACCGAGCCCTTGCTCGGATAGCCCAGGCGCGCCAGTGTGGCGGCGACGTCCGGCGTCACATCGGCCGTGGCCTGCACGGCCACGACGTGGCGCGCCAGATCGACAGCGACCTGCGTCACGCGCGCATCGGCACGCAACACGTTTTCGATCGTCTGCGCGCAACCGCTGCACTTCAGGTTCTCGACTTCGAACTGCATCTCCATGCGGGGCTCCTGCGGGTGAGGTGTCGATGAAATGCAACTCGGGCAACAGCTCGCCCAAGAGTGCATACCCGTCACTCTATGGAACGGCTTCGCGCAGGCCTTGCGCTGGGTCAATCGCACGCCGAGCGGCCCTGCGGGGCATTCCACCTTGACGTCGCTTGACCCTGCGCAAACACGCCCGACACAAGGCAACGCCACACTTGAAGGCACGATGCCCGAAGAGCCCCGCGTCATGTCCACCCCAGTTCGCGCCCGGAGTTCGACCCGCGTGCGCGGGTCCTGCTTCGGCACGATCGCGCTGGCCGCTGCGGTGTCCGTGGCGGGGTGCGCTTGGGCACCGCACCAGCCCGAGCCCGTACCCGTCATGCCGATTGCGCTCGACGTGCCAGGCGCCTGGTCCGCGGCCGATGTGGCCCCGGGCGAGACTGCACCGTCCCTGACGCAATGGTGGCGGGCCTTTGGCGACCCGCTGCTGACCGGCCTGGTCGGCGAAGCCCTCGAGGCGAACACGAGCGTGACGCGCGCGCAGGCGGCGCTGCGCCAGGCGCGCGCGCAATCCGACAGGGTCGCTGCCGGGCTGTCACCCACGCTGGGAAGCTCGGCTTCCGCCCAACGCGGCATGTCCGGCGGCCG
>JANOLA010000168.1:0-1969 GCA_031419535.1 Burkholderiales bacterium
GCACGGCTGCGCTTTGCGCCTAGACTGAGCCCCTTTCCTGGCCCAACGCGGGCCCGACCCAAAGCCCGACAGGCTCCTAGCAGCGCGCGCATCCGATTCACGCTTTCACAGGAGACTCATCACGTGGCCAACATCGCCAAAGTCTTGATCGACCGCGACTTCGCCATCGGCGAGACCGACCCGCGCCTGTTCGGCGCGTTCGTCGAGCACCTGGGCCGCTGCGTCTACGGCGGCATCTACGAGCCCGGCCACGAGACGGCGGACGCCAAAGGCTTCCGCCAGGACGTGCTGGAGCTGGTGCGCGAACTCGGGGCCACGATCATGCGCGACCCCGGCGGCAATTTCGTCTCGGGCTACAACTGGGAAGACGGCGTCGGCCCCGTCGAGAAACGCCCGAAGCGTCTGGACCTGGCGTGGTTTTCCACCGAGCCCAACAGCTTCGGCACCAACGAGTTCATCGACTGGTGCCGCGCCGCGAACATCGAGCCCATGCTCGCCGTGAACCTGGGAACGCGCGACGGCGACGCGGCGCGCAACATGCTCGAGTACTGCAACCACCCCGGCGGCACCGCATGGTCGGATCTGCGCAAGCAGCACGGCTGGGACCAGCCGCATGGCGTGAAGTTCTGGTGCCTGGGCAACGAGATGGACGGCCCCTGGCAGATGGAGGCCAAGACCGCCACCGAGTACGGCCGCATCGCGGTCGAGGCGGCGAAGATGATGCGCTGGATCGACCCGAAGATCGAACTCGCGGCGTGCGGTTCATCGGGCCGCAACATGCACACCTACGGCCAGTGGGAAGACACGGTGCTCGAGCACACCTTCGAGCACGTGGAGTACATCTCGCTGCACACCTACCTGAACAACTACAAGGGCGACACGAAGGCGCTGATCGCCAGCCCCGACCTGATGGACAACTTCATCGACGAAGTGGTGGCGATCGCCGACGCGGTGGCGGCCAAGCGCAGATCGAGCAAACGCATCATGCTCAGCTTCGACGAGTGGAACGTCTGGTACCGCACGCGCCGCGGCCGGCAAGACCGAGTCAAGGAAGGCTGGCCGGTCGCGCCGCCGATTCTGGAAGAGATCTACAACATGGAAGACGCACTCGCCTTCGGCGGCATGTGCATCTCGCTGCTGAACCACGCCGATCGAGTGAAAGCCGCGTGCCTGGCGCAGCTCGTCAACGTGATCGCGCCGATCATGACGGAAACCGGCGGCCCGGCGTGGCGCCAGACGATCTTTCACCCGTTCGCCCAGATGAGCCGGTTCGGCCGCGGCAAGGTGTTGCGCGCCAAGGTCGAGAGCGACACCTTCTCGGCGAGCTACTACGACCCGCGCGGCACGACCGACCAGTTCTTCGCGATCCCCGCCGCGCCCTACCTCAAACTCGCCGCCGTGGCCGATTTGAGGGGCGGGCTCAACCTGTTCGCGCTGAACCGCGACCTTCAAGCCGAGTTGCAGGTCGACGTTTCAGCGCGCGGCTTCGCGGCGCTGAAGGTCGGCCTGGCGCAGCAACTGCACCACGGTGATTTGCTGGCCTTCAATTCGAAGAATGCGCCTGACAAGGTGGCGCCGACCCTGCTTGCCGGCGTGTCGGTGCAAGGCGAGCGCCTGCGCATGACGCTTGCGCCCGCGTCGTGGAACCTGGTCAGCTTTGTGGCGGCGTGAGGCTGCGGTGTTGCACTTCAAAGTTGACTTCAAGCCTCGTCGATTGGGCGCTACTCCAGTGAAAAGTCACATCTGTCGTCTGCATCGAAGCGTAGCATCGCGCCCGCGCGGTCCTGGCCGCACAGCCGAAACAGCCACTTCAGTCGCTTGACGTTATGCCGCGAACGGCGCAATGGAGGCAGATGATGCAACTTCGCTCGGTACTCGAATCCACCGGACGCGCCGATGCAATCGCGCCGCGACGTTTTGCAAACGCTTGTCGTCTCCCGCTTCGCGCGCGCGCTTGCGCCGCGCGGGT
>JANOLA010000169.1:0-3461 GCA_031419535.1 Burkholderiales bacterium
CCGACAGGGTCGCTGCCGGGCTGTCGCCCACGCTGGGAAGCTCGGCTTCCGCCCACCGCGGCATGTCCGGCGGCCGCAGCACCGGCAACAATTTCAAGGTGGGCCTGGACGCGAGTTGGGAACTCGACGTGTTCGACGCCAACCGCGGTGCGCTCCAGGCCAGCGTCGCGAATGCGCGCGCGGCGATGAAGGGCAGGCGCCCTTGAATCAATTCGCGCCCCAGCTCTGCCGAGCGCAGCGCTTCGACGCCAGAGACGAGAAGGCGCACCACCGTCGTACACGCCGAGACGAAGGCGGCGAGCACGGCGCCAAAAAGCGCGCATCTGGCGCGCTGAAGCGTCGAAGGCGCAGCACGACCGCGCAGCGCCACGCCGCTGTTCGATGTTGCTGTCACCGGGTTGACTCTGCACGCTGCCGAATCTGGCGGCTTGACGCAGGTCAACGCGCCGCGCCTTTGCCGCTGCCACGGCGAGGCTGCCCCCTGGCGCCCCTCGGCGCGACCGCCTTGCGCAACGTCAAGCCGGGCGCGGGCGGTGAACCTAGACTGTTCCGCAAGCGGCGCGGGTGCGCCGAACCAAAGGGGTTGGACATGAAAAATTGGTTGGTCGTGGCAAACGCGTCAAAGGCCAGAGTGCTCGAAGAATCCGGCAAGCAGGGCGAGTACGTTCACTTGGCTGACTTGGTGCATCCGCAAAGCCGACAGAAGGGCATCGAACTCGCGGATGATCGGCCGGGGCACGCGAACGCGCTTGGTCTGCGCTCGGGCGGTACTTCGTTTCCCAGCCGCACCGACGCGCGCGAGCGCGAGCATGACCGCTTTGCCCGCGAAGTGGCCACCACGCTCAATGACGGCGTTGCCGCGGGCCAGTGCGCGGGCGTGGTGCTGGTGGCGTCGAACCCGTTTCTCGGCCAGGTGAAGGCCCATCTGAGCGAGCAGGCAAACAAGGCCTTGGTGCGTTGCGTTCCGAGCGACTACACCGCGCTGCGCGACACCGAACTCGCGCAGCGCCTGGCCGGCGACGAACCTGGCGATTCGGCCTGACATCAAGGCAGAAATGCGAGGAGACTGCTCATGCGCAACCACCGCAAGTTCGCTCCCCTGTCTCACTTTCCGCGGTACTTCCCGCGTTACGCACGCACCTTGATGCAGCTGGTCGTGCTCGCGCTCGCCGCCGCGATTTGGACTTCAACGGCGCACGCGCAGCGGCGCGAGCGTGCCTGCAACGACGTCGTCGCCGCCGTGTGTGCCGCCTGCCATGCGTAGGGCGTGAACGGCGCGCCACGCATCGGTGACAAAGCCGCCTGGGCGCCACGCGCCGCGCAGGGCCTGACGGCGCGGTCGGAGCACGCGATGGAGGGCATTCGAAGCATGCCCGCCCACGGCGGCAGTCCGGGCCTGAGCGACATCGAGATCGAGCGCGCCATCACGGACATGGTCAACCAATCCGGCGGGAACTGGGCTCAGCCCTCGGAAGGGACTTCGCCCGCGCTCATTCGCGGCGGCGCGTTGGTCGTGCAGACGCAGTGTTCCAAGTGCCACCAGGAGGGTTTGAACGGTGCGCCGAAGATCGGCGACCGCGCCGCGTGGATACCGCGCATGAAAAAAGGGCTCGACGCCTTGGTGACTTCAGCCGTGCGCGGCCATGGCCCGATGCCCGCGCGCGGCGGCTTGGCCGATCTGAGCGATCTCGAGATCAGAGGCGCCGTCGTCTACATGTTCAACTACGACATCGTGGCGCTGCCGACGCCGCACGCAGCGGCGCCGACGCGCGCCGACCCGTACCGCCAGACGATCGCGGGCAGCGATATTCATCTCGGCGTCGTCAGGGCGGATTCGGTGCCAGCGCAGCAGCGCCAACCAGGCGCTCCGAGCGGCAAGGGCTACTACCACCTGAACATCTCGCCGTTCGACAGCAAGACGAAGGCCCCGATCACCGACGCGCAGATCAAGGTGAGGGTGGCCGATCCGATGGGTGCGCAAACCAAGACCCTGGAGGACATCTCGGCGAATCACATGGTGAGCTTCGGCGGCTATTTCCGCATGCCCGGCCCCGAGCCCTATACGATCACGGCGCAGATTCAGCGACCGGGTGTGGCCGGGGTGACCGAAGCGAAGTTCCAGTACAAGGTCCGGTAGCCCGCGCTCGCGAGGCTTGCACCAATGGCCGGGATCCTCATCGTCTACTCGAGCACCGACGGCCACACCCGAACCATCTGCGAGCGGCTGCGGCAGTTGACCGAGGCCGACGGACACCGCGTGACGCTGCTTTCGATTGACGATGCTCATGCGATCGCTCTGGCGCAGTTCGACAAGATCGTCGTCGGCGCCAGCATCCGCTACGGCAAGCACAGCCGGCGGGTGCTCGACTTCGTCAATGCCAACGCGAACGTTCTGGACACCATGCCGAACGCATTCTTCTCGGTGAATATCGTCGCCCGAAAGCCGCAGAAGAACCGGCCCGACACGAACCCGTATGTGCGCAAGTTTCTCGAGCAGGTTCGCTGGCGCCCGAAGCACCTGGAGGTGTTTGCCGGCAGGCTCGACTATCGGCGCTACGGGTTCTTCGACCGCCTCATGATCCGCTTCATCATGTGGGTCACTCAGGGGCCGACCGATCCCGCGACCGTGGTCGAATTCACCGACTGGGCCCGTGTCGACGCGTTCGCGCGGCGGATCGGCACGATGTGATCAGGGGTCACCTGGAGCAAATCCATGCAACCCGGCAAGTGGCTTCTCGAACCCTGGGACGCACCGCGATCCAGGTTCGCACCGCTCGGTGTTGTCGTGCTGCTCGCGGCGTCGATGGTCGTCCGGCTCCTGCAACGCAAGCATGGCGAATCGCTGAACAAGACTGCCGATCTGGTGGCGATTTGCGTCGCCACGCTTTTCCCTGCCCTGGGGCAGGTGTGGCCGCCCGTGGCCGGCATGCTGCAACGCGCGATGTTCGCCGTGGCCTATCTCTGGTTTGCGTTTGAAGCGTTGACGGTCGCCAGACGCCGATGATCACTGCGAACGGCGATCCAATTCCTTTTCCCCGACGTGGGGCTGGCCGTCGGCTCGGCCTTCGCTACCATGATCCCATGCGCTGGCCACCGAAGCTCCGTCTCGTGCTGTTCGCCGCGGCCCTGTGCTTGGCCACGCCGTTCGCCGCGGCCGCGAAGCAGACGGTCTGCACGATCACCGTCAATTCCGCCGACGAGAAGGAAGTGTTTCGCCGCTACCTGCCGGAAGCGAAGTACCAGTTCGTCGAACTCGTCGAGCGCGACCGGCCCGACTGGCTGGCCTCGGCGTGCCGCACGGCTGTCGCCTGCGACGTGCTCATCGTCTCGGGTCACTACGACGGCGGCACGGAATTTTTTTCGGATCAACTCGACGTACGCGAGTTCCTGCCCGTCGCCGAACTGGAGCGCGTCGCGTGCAGCGATTCCTGCCCGGCACTCTTTTCGCGGCTGAAGGAGGT
>JANOLA010000170.1:0-2601 GCA_031419535.1 Burkholderiales bacterium
AACTGACGAACAGCACCTGGCGCGTGTTGATTCCCACCAGTTTCGCGGCGAGCGGGTTGTACGAAGTCGCGAGCATCGCCTTGCCGAACAAGGTGCGGCCGAAGAACCACGACAGCACCGCCAACGCCAACGCGGCACCGCCCATGACCCAGAGGCTTTGCGGCAGCACCGTCGCGCCCATGAATTGCAGCGGCGCATCGCCCGAGAACGCGGGCAGCGAGTGCACGCGCTTGTCCCAGATCAGTTGCGCCATGCCGCGCAGCAGCAGCGCCACGCCGATCGTGATGATGATCAGCGTCACCGTGTCGGCGTTGCGCGCCGGCTCGATCGCGAGTTTCTCGACGAGCAGCCCGACCGCCACCGCCGCGAGCACCGCCAGCGGTACGGCCGCCGCCAGCGGCAGTCCGGCGCCGACGAGTGTGACCGCGCTCATGCCGCCGATCATGACGAACTCGCCCTGCGCGAAGTTGATCGCGCGGCTCGCGTTGTAGATGATCGAGAAGCCGAGCGCGACGAGCGCGTAGATCGCGCCTGCCGTCAAACCGCCGGCAACGTATTGGAGCCACTGACTGCCCATCGCGCCGGCCTGGTTCGGGTCATCGCGCCTGATCGAGTCAACGCACCAGGGCCCAATCGCCGCCCTTGACTTCGAGCATCACGAAGGCGCTGAGGTCCAGCCCCAGGTGGTCGCTCGCCGACATGTTGACGACACCGCCGGTGCCGACGTAAGCCTGCGTGGATTCGATGGCGTCGCGCACCTTGGCCTTGTCGAGCGAGGCGGCGCGCTTGATCGCGTTTACGACGAGCATCAGGCCGTCGTAGGCGTGGCCGCCGAAGGTTGACACATCGGACTTGAAGCGCGCCTCGTAGTCGCGTTTGTAGGCGGTGACGACGGGTTTTTGCGGGTCGTTGCCAGCAAGCAGGTCGGGAATCAGCAGCGCCGCTGCAGGCAGGCGCACGCCTTCGGCGGCCGCGCCGGACAGCTTGACGTATTCCTTCGACGCAACGCCGTGCGACTGGTACAGCGGCAGCGTGATGCCGACCTGCCGGTAGTTGCGCGTCACGATCGCCGGCCCCTGGCCGAAGCCGGCGTTCAACACGGCCTGCGCGCCGCTGCCGCGGATCTTCGTCAGCTGTGCCGTCATGTCGGTGTCGGCGGCGCCGTAGGTTTCGTCGGCGACAACTTCAATAGAGTATTTCGGCGCGACTTTCAGGCACTCGCCGCGCATCGATTTGTCGAAGCCGCCGCTGCCGGAAATCAGCGCCACTTTCGTCAGCTTGCGCGATTGCACGTCGACGAAGATCTTCTCGCACGCCATGCGGTCGGTGTGCGGCGTCTTGAAGACCCATTTCTTGACCGGCTCGACGATCACCACCGCGCCGGCGAGCGAGACGAACGGCGTCTGCGCCGCCTCGATCAGCGGCACCACGGCCATCGTCGTACCCGTGGTCGAGCCGCCGACAATCACGTCGACCCGGTCCTGCTCGAGCAGCCGTTTCGCAAAGGTGCGCGCCTTCTCGGCGTCGCCGGCGTCGTCGTAGGCGATCAGCTGGAGCTTGCGTCCGAGCACGCCGCCCTCGGCGTTGATTCGCTCCACCACCATCTCGAGCGTTTTCTGCTCCGGGTCGCCGAGGAATGCGGCGGGCCCGGTGACGGACAGAAACGCGCCGATGCGGATCGGCTCCTGGGCAAACGCGCTGCCGGCCAGGGCGAGTGCCCCACCGAGCAGCGCGGCCAATGCGAGCGCGCCTTGATGAAATGCTGCGAGCCCGGTGCGAACGATTGCGCTCATGTCTGGCCTCCTATGGCATCAGCGGCGCGGCAAGTGCAATGGGCCGGCAAGAGCCGAGCGGCAAGCGGATAGACTCCGACCCATATGTTCATTCTGGTACCGCAATACGGGTATTGCTTTGATCTAGTTCAAGGTTGAAAGAGCCGGTGACGCGTTCACTTACGCAAAATCGAACCGAACCGCGATCCGATGCGCTTGCCGAAGGCGCCGACGCTTCGCTGTCGATCCGCCCGGCGCAGCGAGGCGACCTCGATCAGGTGATCCAGCTCGACGCCACGGTGACGGGCCTGGCGAAGCGCAAGTACTGGCTGTCGGTCTACCGCCGCTATGGCAGCGGTGGAGGCAGCGCGCAGCACTTTCTGGTGGCACTGGCGCAGGGGCGCGTGGTCGGCTTCATCATCGGCGAGGTGCGCGACTGGGAGTTCGGCTCGCCGCCTTGCGGCTGGGTGTTCGCGATCGACGTGTTGCCACAGGCGCGGCTGTCGGGCGTGGGCAGCCGGTTGCTCGCAGCGATCAGCGCACGCTTCCGGCGCGCCGGGGTGCGCAAGCTGCGCACGATGCTGGCGCGCGACAACACGCTGATTCTTTCGTTCTTCCGCAGCCAGGGGATGATGGCTGGAACGCTGATTTCACTGGAGATGGATCTTGACTCCTGACCCCGAGACGGCGCCGCGCGGCGAGGCGTTGCGATGAGGTTGCAGAAGAACACGTTGCTCGCGCTGTACAGCGTGCTCGAATTTGCGTCCGAACCGACGAGTCACATCGCGGCGGCAAGAATCGCCCGCAAGTACGGCGTGTCGTCGCACCA
>JANOLA010000171.1:0-55372 GCA_031419535.1 Burkholderiales bacterium
CGAGCCCGCTCAAACTCGTGAAGGCGGGAGTGACCGACATGCTGCGCCTGTCCGACGCGCGCATGAGCGGCACGAGCTATGGCGCGTGCATGCTGCACTGCGCGCCGGAGGCGTATGTCGGTGGGCCGCTCGCGCTCGTGAAGACGGGCGACCGCATCAGCGTCGACGTTCCCGCAAGGCGCATTCACCTCGATGTGAGCGACGCCGAACTCGCCACACGCCGCGCCGCGTGGACGCCGCCGCCGAAACGCTATGAACGCGGCTACGGCTGGATGTTCTCGCGCCACATTCTGCAGGCCGACCAGGGTTGCGACTTCGACTTTCTCGAAACCAGTTTCGGCGCGCCGGTCGCCGAGCCCGACATCTTCTGACAGCGCAACGAGCACCAAACAGCGATGAACCCCGCCACCCGACAACAACTGATGGGCGTGAGCAGCGCCACGCTGTGCACGGCCCTCTTCAAGCGCGGTTTCCGAAACCAGTTCATTCAGGACGTGCGCCCGCTCAATCCGAACCTGCCCAACATGGTCGGGCCGGCGTACACGCTGCGCTACATCCCGGCGCGCGAAGACCTGAACCGCATCGACGTGTTTCAGAACCGCGAGCACCCGCAGCGCAAGGCGGTCGAAGAATGCCCGCTAGGCGCCGTGTTCGTGATCGACAGCCGCAAGGACGCACGCGCCGCGTCGGCCGGCGCAATCTTGGTCACGCGGCTGATGAAACGGGGTGTCGCAGGTGTCGTCACCGACGGCGGCTTTCGCGACAGCCCGGAAATCGCGCGTCTGCCGTTCCCCGCCTACCACCAGCGCCCGGCCGCGCCGACCAACCTCACGCTGCACCAGGCGCTCGACATCAATGTTCCCATCGGCTGCGGCGACGCGCCGGTGTGGCCGGGTGACGTGGTGGTGGGCGACGCCGAAGGCGTGGTCGTGATCCCGGCGCACCTGGCCGATGAAGTGGCGTCCGAAGCCGTCGATATGACAGCCTTCGAGGACTTCGTGACCGAGAAGGTGCATGAGGGCCGCTCGATCCTCGGTCTCTACCCACCGACCGAGGAACGCAGCCGTACCAACTTCGCCGCATGGCGGCTCGCGAAAGGGCGCTGAGCGAGGGGCGCGCTCAGTCGTCGAGCAAGTCGCCCTTGAAAAAACACCAGGCCGTGCCGTCGTGCAAATAGAAGTGCCCGTCGGCGCAACTCTCCTTGCCCGGAAAGTACTCGCGGTACGCCTTGGGCACTAGGCGCGCCAGTTGCGCGTCGGACAGTTCTTCCAGTTCTTCGGGCGTGATCGCTTGCCCGACGCGCAGTTTTCTCATCGCTCCTCCTGACGCCTATGTCGATCGAACAACAACTCGCCGATTTTGTCTGCCATTTGAAAGTCGACGACGTCGGCGCGCCTGCCCAGCGCATCGTGCGCCTGATGGTGCAGGCCGTCGTCGGCACCGGCATCGCCGGCTCGGGCGAAGACGGCATCGCGGCCCTGCGCGAATTGCTGCTCGAGCGCGGCGGCGCGGCGCAGGCGAGCACGCTCGTCTTCGGCGACCGCCTGCCGGCCAGCGCCGCCGCGCAGTTCAACGCCACGATGTGCCGCGCACTCGACTATTGCGACGCCATGGCCCCAGGCCCGCACATCGGCTCGTCGCTGTTCCCCGCGGCCTTGGCCGCCGCCGAGCTGGCAGGCGGCTGCAGTGGCGCCGAGTTCATGGCGGCACTCGCTGCCGGGGCCGAGCTGAGTTCGCGCCTGAACCTGAACGAAGCGCAGTACGACGGCCTGGACCCGACCGGTGTGGCCGTCGTCTTCGCGCCCACCGCCGCCGCCGCGCGAATCCTAGCGCTCACTCCCACCCAGACGCTGCACGCGCTGGCGCTCGCGTTCAACCGCTGCGGCGGCAGTTTCCAGAGCCATGTCGACGGGTCGCTCGGCGTGCGCATCGTCCAGGGTTGGGTGGCGGAAACGGGCGTGAGCTGCGCGCAGATGGCGCAGCGCGGCATCACCGGGCCGGTGAATTTTCTGACCGGCCACTACGGCTACGCGCAGCTCTATGGCCGCGGCACGCTCGATGTGAATGGCGTCGTGCGCGGCCTGGGCAGCGACTGGCGGCTGCACCAGGTGGTGTTCAAGAAGTACCCGAGCTGCGGCGTCACGCAGGGCGTGACCGAGCTCGCGCTGGGCATGGCCGACGAACTCGGCCCCGCACTCGGTGAGCGCGGCGAAAACATGCGCCGCGCCGAGGTGCGCCTGCCACCCTACGCGCACCGCCTCGTCGGCCACCCGTTTCGCATCGGCGCGAACCCGCGTGTCGACGCGCAGTTCAGCGCTCAGTACTGCGTGGCCAATGCGCTGCTGCGGCGCTCGTCCAAGCTGCACCACTTCGCGCCCGTGATGGTCAACGACCCGGCGCTGCGCGCGCTGATCGAGCGGGTCAGCGTGATCGCCGACCCCGCGCTCGACGCGCGCGGCCACACCGCCGTGGACCTGAGCATCACCCTCGCCAACGGTCGGACCTGCGCGCGCCAACTCGACATCGCCCCGGGCTTCCCCGGCGCCGACCTCAGCGACGCACAGCACCTCGCGCGCTTCGACGATTGCCTGGCCTACGCGCCGAAGCCCTTGTCGGCGGTGCAGCGCGGTGCATGCCTGAAGGCGCTCGACGCTCTGACTGCCTTGGATGACGCGCGTGGACTTGCCGTGCTGCTCGCGATGTGAGGGCGGTGGTGCCGGCGCGCCGCGAGTAAATTCACCCACATCAGAAAAACTCGCGAGTTTTTTCGGCACGGCATGAAGTCGTCCTGTGCAGGCCTGCGTTACCTGTTGGCACGCTTCCCCGGAACGATCGCCTGACAAGTCAGCGCGCACGGCACGCGCGACTATGTCAGCGAAGGGGTGCGGGTGGCACCCGCGGCGCGCCTGCTGCGCGAGCTCGTCTGAGCGCGCGCAACGGCAGCGTCTTGCGCAAGGTGCATGGCCAACGGGAAGGCTACGATGGCGGCCCTTTCGCTGCAATCAGCCCCACACCATGAGCGCCACCCACCTGATCCCCCTGCCCAAGCTCAACACCGCGATCCGCCTGTTCGTGCGCGGTTTCGGCAGCGCTCCCGAAGAAGTTGAAGCAGTCGCCGCCAACCTGATCGACGCCAACCTCACCGGCCACGACTCGCACGGCATCGGCATGCTGCCGCGTTACGCGGCGGCGTTTCTCGAAGGTGGACTCAAGCCCAACACGCACGTGCGCACGGTGCTCGACGCCGGTGCGATGCTGCGCCTGGACGGCGACGCGGGCTTTGGCCAGGTGATCGGCCGCGAGGCGATGGCGCTCGGCATCGCGCGGGCGCGCCAGACGGGCACCTGCATCGTCGCGCTCGGCAACTCGCACCATCTGGGGCGCATCGGCGCCTGGGCCGAACAGGCGGCGGCCGCGGGCCTGGTGTCGCTGCACTTCGTGAATGTGATCTCGCGCGCCATCGTCGCGCCGCACGGTGGCGCCGACGCGCGCTTCGGCACGAATCCGTTTTGCGCGGGTGTGCCCCTCACCGGCCGCCCGCCCGTGATCCTGGACTTCGCGACCAGCATGATCGCGCAGGGCAAGACGCGCGTCGCGCTGAACAAGGGCGAACTCGTCGCGCCCGATTGCTTGCTTGACGATCACGGCCGCCCGACGCGCGAGCCGCGCTTTACCGTGATCCCGCCATTCGGCGCGCTATTGCCGTTTGGCGGCCACAAAGGCTCGGGCCTGGCCTTCATGTGCGAACTGCTCGGCGGCGCGCTTGCCGCGGGCGCGACCCAACGCACGAGCGGCGGTGACAAGAAGCGCGTGCTGAACGGCATGTTCAGCGTGCTGCTCGACCCGGCGGCGCTCGCCGACCGCGGCGCGTTCGAGCAGGAAGCCCTGGCGTTCATCGACTGGGTTAAGGCCTCGCCGGTGCGTGAAGGATTCGACACGGTTCTGGTGGCCGGCGAGCCCGAACGCGCCTCGCGTGCAAAGCGCAGCGCGCAAGGCGTAGCGGTCGACGCGGCGACCTGGCAGGAAATTCTGCACGCAGCCGACACGCTGGGCCTGGACCCGGCGCGCGTGAATACGGCGGCCGGGTTGGGCTGAGAGCCTGCTCGATCGCGCGCGCATCGCGTTTGGCGCGCTGCGCGTCGAGGTGCAGCGCCGCAGCTGCGCAACGGAACCGCGCAATCCGAACAGCCGGGGATTTACAGCGCAACTGTGCCGATTGCCGGGCACCGCCCTGACCACAATGGTGCGCACCATCGGTCGGGCAAAGTCCATTCGGGCTGGCCCCGCGCCGCGCGGGGAAATCTAAATCATGCTGTTTCGTCCACGGCACTCCAGCGCGGCAATCGCGGTCTGCGTGTTCCTGCTCGGGCTGTGCATCGCCGCGGCTGCGGGCCTGTGGTTGCAACACGACATCGATACGCACGCTCAGGCGGCGTTCGAACGCGGCGTTGCACGCGTGAGCGACGAAGTGGCGCAGCGCTTCCACCGTCCGATCCACGCCTTGAGCGGAGCGAAGGGGATGTATGCCGCGCGCCAACGCATCGGCCGCGCCGAGTTCCGCGCCTATTTCGCATCACACGACCTGGCGCGCGAGTATCCCGGCGTGCGCGGTTTCGGCTTCGTCCAGCGGATATTGCGCGGCGACGTCGAGCGTTTTGTCGCCGCCGAGCGCGCCGACGGCGAACCGACGTTCGCGATCCGCCCACTCGTCGACAAGGACCTGGACGATTTGTACGTCGTCAAGTTCTCCGAGCCGCCGCTCCCCAACGCTGGTGCCCTGGGCCTGGATCTCGGCTCCGAGGCGCGGCGCCGCGCGACGGTGCAGCGCAGCGTCGACAGCGGCGAGCCGACCCTCACCGCCGCGATCACCCTCGTCCAGGACCAGCGCCGCAGCCCCGGCGTGGTGCTCTACGTGCCGGCCTATGCACAGGGGGCACCGGTGTCGACGGTCGAAGAGCGGCGCGCCGCGCTGCTCGGCTTGTTGTCGGCGTCGATCGTCGTCGCCGAGCTGCTCGACGGTCTGCACGAGGTGGCCGACGGCCAACTGGACTTGCAACTGTTCGACGGCGCAGCCGACCGCACCAGCACCCTGGTCTACGAAGCCGGCGAGCGCCTCACCGGCGCGCTGCTCGGCGGCGACCCGGCGCGAACGCGGCGCTTCCACGGCACGCGCACGCTGTCGCTGCCGGGCCGCGACTACACACTTCGGGTGGCCGGCACGCCGCGGTTCGAAGCCGCCTATGCAAGCCCGACGCCCTGGCTGGTGTTCGGCTGCGGCGTGGCGATCAGCGCCATGTTGGCCTTGCTGTTGTGGCAACAAGCCTCACGCCGGCGCCGCGCTGAAGCGATGGCGCGGCGCATGACGGCCGAGCTGGAACGGCACGCCCAAGTCGTGAAGCACACCTCGAACGCGGTCACGATCACGGATCGCGAACTGCGCATCACGTGGGTCAACGAGGGCTTCACGCGCATCAGCGGTTACACGCTGGCCGAGGCGCTGGGCAAAACGCCCGGCGAATTGCTCGGCAGCGGCAAAGCCGAGCCGGCGGTGTTGCAGGCGCTGGCCGATTCAGCCGCCGCCGGCACGGCCTGCCGCGTCGAGATCCTGAACCGCGCCAAGGACGGCCGCGAGTACTGGCTCGACACCGAAATCCAGCCGCTGCACGATGCGCTGGGCGGCCTGACCGGTTTCATGGAAATCGGCAGCGACGTCACCACTACCAAGAACACCGAGCGCGCGCTGGCGCGCGAACGTGCCTCGTTGGCCAACATCATCGAAGGCACGAACGTCGGCACCTGGGAGTGCAATGTCGAGACCGGCGAGATTCGCTTCAACGAGCGCTGGGCGCAGATGATCGGCCACACGCTCGACGAACTGGGCCCCTGCACCGTTGCGACCTGGCAACGCCTTCTTCACCCCGACGATCACGCCCTTTCGGCCGACCAACTCGACCGGCACTTCAGCGGCGAGCTGTCGGCCTACGAATGCGAAGTCCGCTTGCGCCACAAAGACGGCCACTGGGTCTGGGTGCACAGCCGCGGCAAGGTGTTCAGCCGCAGTTCGGCGGGCGCGCCGCGCTGGATGGCGGGCACGCACCAGGACATCAGCCAACGCAAACAGGCCGAGGTGGCGTTGCGCGCGAGCCAGGAACTGCTCGCTCAAACCGGGCGCATCGCCAGCGTCGGTGGCTGGCAGTTGGAGATCGAAACCCAGTCCATCGTGTGCACCGACCAGACCTGCCGCATCCTTGGTCTGGAGCCCGGCCATCGCTTCACCCTCGAGGAGGGGATCGGCCACTATGCGCCGCAGGCGCGCGCCGCGATCGAGCAGGCGCTGCAGCGCTGCATCGCCGGCGGCGAAGGCTTCGACCTCGAACTGCCCATGAACACCGCCAGCGGCCGTTCCATCTGGGTGCGTGCGCTCGGCGAAGCCGAGTGGGCCGACGCCAAGATCGTGCGCATCCGCGGCGGGCTGCAGGACATCAGCGCGCGCCGGCAGGCCGAGGCCGCTTTGCGCGCGAGCCAAACCTTCCTCGACAAGACCGGACGCATCGCCGGCGTGGGTGGCTGGAGCTACGAGCTGGCCACGCGCGCCGTCGAATGGACCGACGAGACCTGCCGCATCCACGACTACGAGCCCGGCCACCGGCCCACGTTCGAGGAGGTTCGCAGCCGCTACCTGCCGCAGGCGCAGCGCGACCTCGACGCCGCGTTTGCGCGTTGCCTGGCCACGGGGGATGGCGTCGACCTCGAACTGCCCTTGATCACCGCCAAGGGCCGCTCAATCTGGGTGCGCGCCGTCTGCGAGCTCGAGGTCGTGGGCGGCAAGCCCGTGCGGCTGCTGGGCGCGCTGCAAGACATCACGGCGCGGCGCGCGCTGCAGGCCGACCTGCGCCGCACCAGCGATTTGTTGCGCGACTCGATGGACGTGCTCGACGACGCCATCTCGCTGTTCGACCCCGAAGATCGACTCGTGTTGTGCAACCAGCGCAGCCTCGACCGCTACCCAATGAGTGCCGACGCGATGATTCCGGGCACCCACTTCGAGCACATCCTGCGGATTGGCGCCGAGCGCGGCCAATACCCCGACGCCGCGGGGCGCGTCGACGCGTGGGTCGCCGAGCGTTTGGCCGTGCATCGCCAGCCGCCGTCGGACCTGCTGCAACGCCAGGCGGACGGGCGCGTCGTGCGCGTCGTCGAGCGTCGCACCCCAGACGGACACACCATCGTGTTTCGCATCGACGTGACCGAACTCGTGCGCGCCACCGAGGCGGCGCAGGAGGCCTCGCGCGCCAAGAGCGAGTTTCTGGCGAACATGAGCCACGAAATTCGCACCCCCATGAATGCCATCCTGGGCATGCTCACGCTGCTGCGCACGACGCCACTCGCTCCCGCGCAGACCGGCTATGCGGCCAAGGCGGAAGGCGCGGCACGCTCGCTGCTCGGCTTGCTCAACGAGATCCTGGAGCTTTCCAAGGTCGAGGCGGGCAAGACGACGCTGGAGGCCAGGCGGTTCAGCGTCGGGGCGATGCTGCGCGACCTGGAGGCCGTTGTCTTGGGCCTTGTCGGGGAGAAGAAGCTCGATGTCCGGTTCGACATCGACCCGGCCTTGCCGCGCGGTCTGGTGGGCGATGCGATGCGCCTGCGGCAGGTGCTGGTCAACCTGGCAGGCAACGCGGTCAAGTTCACTGAACAAGGCAAAGTCGAGATCGCGGTACGGGTCTGCGAATGCGACGCGGCGGTCGCGACGCTCGAGTTCGCGGTGCACGACACCGGCATCGGCATCGCCCCTGAGGACCAGGCGCGCCTGTTCAGCGCCTTCACCCAGGCCGAGGCGTCGATCACGCGCCGCTTCGGCGGCACCGGCCTGGGCTTGGCGATCAGCCAGCGCCTGGTGCGGCTGATGGGTGGCGAGATCGGCATCGACAGCACTGCGGGTCGAGGCAGCCGCTTCCACTTTCGAATCGCCCTGCCGGTCGCGGACGGCGACACCGTCGCACCTTGCGGAGCCGGCCCGCGCCGGGAGGCCGACGACGGCGACGCGCCACCGCGGGCGCTGGCGAATCGGTTACAACGCCTGGCGCGAATGCGTGTCCTTGTCGTCGACGACAGCGCCGACAACCGGCAGGTGGTGGGTGAGTTGCTGGCGCTCGAAGGCGCCAGCGTGCAAATCGCCGCTCACGGGCAAGACGCCATCGAACGGATCGTTGCGGCGCAACCGCCGTTCGACGCAGTGCTGATGGATCTGCAAATGCCGGTCATGGACGGGTTCACTGCGACGCGACACATTCGAAGCGCACTGGGTATGGCGGCGCTGCCGATCATCGCGCTCAGCGCGAATGCCATGGCGTCGGATCGCGAGGCGTGCATTGCCGCCGGGATGAACGACCATGTCGGCAAACCGTTCGAGCTGAATGACCTGGTTCATGCGTTGCGCCGGCACACCGGATGGCGTGACGCCGGCACCGCCTCGCCAGCGGTGGCCGCGACGATCAGCGCGGCCTTGCGCCAGGCCGCCGCCGCCGCGGATGTGTACCTCGGCGCAGCGCTGAACCGGCTTGATGGCAAGACGCAGGTCTACCAGCGCCTGCTGCGCAGTTTCTCCGAAGACCTCGGTGGCGTGGCGCAGCAGCTGCGCGCGTCGATCGCGCAGCACCGGACGGGCGACGCTGCGCGCGCGCTGCATACGCTCAAGGGACTGGCTGGGACGCTCGGCGCGCTGCGGCTCTCGGCCGCGGCCGCTGACAGCGAGAAGCAACTCGCGGCGGGAGCTACGGGCAGCGCGGCGTTGCAGGCGGTGGCACGGGCCTGTGAGGCGATTGCTGTCGCCCGCCCAGGGCTGGCGGCGTTGCTGCAGACACTGCAATCCGAAACCGGCCAGGCGTTAGCCGCGGGCGTGGGTGAGTTCGCTAGGAACGCCAGCGCCGACCGTGAAACGCAGCTCGCGCTGAGCCAAGCCTTGCAGGTGCTGGCAGGGCTGCTGGGCGAGTCCGATCTGGGCGCATTGCGTGCCATGGACGCCGTACGCAGCGACTTTGGTGCCGCGTTTGGCGCGATGTTGCAACCCTTGGACGAAGCGACCGGCGCGCTCGACTTCGCACGCGCCAAGCAGCTGTGCGATGAGCTCGCGGACACGATCGCCGAGGGCCAACCGGGATGAGCGCGACCGGCACCGCCGATTCGCCCGGACCCGCCGACGCGGCACCGGCCACCGCGTCGGGCATGCTCGCTGACGCGCTGGAACCGGGCAGCCAACGCCCGCCGAAGCTGCTGATCGTCGACGACCAGTCGCTCAACGTTCGGGCGCTGTACGAGTGTTTCGCCGCCGACCATCAAGTCTACATGGCCACCCGCGGCGAGCAGGCACTGCGGGTGTGCGCCGACCAGCAGCCCGACCTGGTGTTGCTGGACGTCGAGATGCCGGGAATGGACGGCTACGAAGTTTGCGCGCACTTGAAAGCCAACGCGGCGACGCGCGACGTGCCGGTGATCTTCGTCACTGCGCACCGCGACGAGCACTTCGAAGCGCGCGGTCTGGGCGCCGGTGCGGTGGACCTCATCACCAAACCGTTCAATCCCGCGATCGTGCGCACACGCGTGCGAACCCATGTCATGCTCAAGGCTCAGGGCGACCTGCTGCGCCGCTGGGCCTACATCGATGGCCTGACCGGGGTGCACAACCGGCGCAGCTTCGACGAACGCCTGGCCGCTGAATGGGGCCGCGCGTCGCGCAACGGCACGCCGCTGAGCGTGGTGTTGTCGGACGTCGACTTCTTCAAACGCTACAACGACCGTTACGGCCACCAGGCCGGCGACGAATGCCTGCGCCGCGTCGCCACCGCGCTCAATGCCGCCTTGCGGCGGCCCGGCGACTTGCTGGCACGTTACGGCGGCGAAGAGTTCGCCTGTCTGTTGCCCGACACCGGCTTGGCCGGCGCCATGCAAGTCGCACGGCAGCTCGGCCAACAGGTTTTTGCCCAGCAGATAGCGCACGCCGACTCCACGGCCGCGCCGGTGTTGACGGTCAGTCTGGGCGTGTGCAGCAAGGCCGCCGACGTTACCGGAAGTGCTACCGGCAGCGCCGCCGAACTGCTGCGCGTCGCCGACGTTCAGCTCTACACCGCCAAAGCCGCCGGGCGCCACCAGGCCTGCGGCGTGGAACTGCCTTTCAGCTTCTGAGCGACCAGCGCTCAAACGATCAGGTCATCCAGCCCGGTGGGCGCGAAGTCGGCTCCGCCGCTCGGCGCCTGCGCCAGCGGCAGCGTCACGTGAAACACGGTGCCGCCTTCGGCCGGGCACTCGAAGGCGATGCGCCCGCGCATGCGCTCGACCAGTGCGCGCGTGATCGGCAGCCCCAGGCCGCTGCCGCCGTGCGAACGCGCGTCGCTGGCGTCGGCCTGGGCGAATTTTTCGAACACGCGGGGCCGGAAGTCGATGGGGATTCCTGGGCCCTTGTCGATCACCGCGACCGTACAGGTCGTCTCGGCGCGGCTCAAATGCACCTCCACCGCACTGCCCGCGGGCGAGAACTTGATCGCGTTGGACACCAGGTTGCCCATCACCTGTGCCATGCGCCGCGGATCGACATTCACCCAGACTGCGGAACTCTGGCGTGGCATCGTCAACTGCACCTGGTACAGGCGCGCGAAGCCGAGCGTGCTGCGCAAGTGGTCGCGCAGCAGCTTGACCAGGTCCACCGTTTCGAGCTGCATCACCAACTGCCCGGTCTGCATCTTTTCGAGGTCGAGGATGTCGTTCACCAGTTCGACCAGGCGCTCGCAGTTGCGCGATGCCATCACCACCAGGCGCTGCGCGGGCTCGGGCAGCGCGCCGCTGCTGCCGTCGGCGAGCAGCGCGAGCGCGCCGCGAATGCTGGTGAGCGGCGTGCGCAATTCGTGGCTCACGACGGAAACGAAGTTCTGTTTCATGCGTTCGATGCGGCGTTGTTCACCCAGGTCGCGCAACACGCAGATGTGCAGGCGGCGCCGCGCGTCCTGCACGACACGGCAAGTGGCTTCGAGCGGAAAGGCCTCGCCGTCGAGCCGGTAGGCGTCGATCGTGAAGTGCTGCACCGCGCCGGGCTCGTTGCCGTTGTCGCGCAGCAGGCCGCCGAGCTCGGGCACCAGGTCGATCACCGGCCGGCCCAGCGTCTTGTCGGCGACGCAGCGAAAAATCGCCTCGGCGGCGGGGTTGAAGGTGAGGATCACGCCGAGCCGGTCGAACGTGACGACCCCGTCGGGAATCGCTTCGAGTACGGCGCTGATGCGCGACTGCGAGTCGCGCAGCGCCTGTTCGGTGCGGCTGCGCTGCTCCACCTCGCGTTGCAACTGCTCGTTCGAGTTCGACAGGCGGCGCGTCGCGCCACGCAAGTTGAGCAGGCCGAACAGGCCGATCGCCAGGGTCGCCAACGCGGTTCCGACGAGCAGTGCCGACGTGCGGGTGCGCGTCGCGCCGTCGTCGGCGACGTGCCGGTCGAGTGCTGCGCGCTGCGCCTGCCCGAGTTCGTGCAGCAGCGTCTGCGCTGTGCCATGCAGGGCCTGCGCGCGTGCCGCGAGGGCGGCGGCCTGGGTGTCGTCCAGGCGGGCCGTGCCGGCGCACGCCGCAGCGACCGGCCGCGCCACACCGGCTTGCAATTCGCGCTGCAACTGAGCGAGCCGCGCCACGCGCCGCAGTTGTGGTGCGGCGTTTTGTTCCGGGTCGGCCAGTCGTGTCAGCTCGGAGAGCCGGTTCAGCGCCGGCGTGTCGGGCGCCGCGGTGGCACCCGGCGCACCCGCGCCAGCAGGCGCCACCGCAGTGCGCGGCGCCCCGCTGCGCACGCCCACCGCGCACAGCGGCACCTGCGCGTCATTCGCGAAGGCTTGCTCGACGCGCGCGATTTGTTCCAGCACTTCCAACGTGTGCACGCGCCAGCGCTGCGCCTCGAGCAGCGCGCCGACGTTGCGGGCGCTGATCGCGAACAGCAGCAAGACGCACAGCGCGAGGATCGATGTCGCGAACAGCAGGCGGTTCTCGAGCCGCCAGCGGCGCCGCGAGGCCGGCCACGCAAACGGCCAGCGCGCGCGACCGGTGTCTCCCTCGCTCACGGTTGTACCTTCGTGCTGCGCATTGCGGGACTCGCCCTGGTCCACGCGAGTGGACCCTTCGGGTCCCAGGCGGCCGGGCAGGCTCATGGCTTGCCCTTGGGTGCTTGCCAGCTCGCGGTGCGCGTCATCTCGCCCCACTGGCCCGGCCGCCCGCGCAGCCATTCGAACGTGCCGACGATGCGCCAGCACAGCGTGAGTTGGCGGTAGCCCAGGTTTTCGACGAGCATCGCGGCACACAGCGACACCAAGTGGCCGAGGCCCGGGTAGATGTGGAACGAGATCTCTTCGAGCAGCAACGCCATTGCCGACAGCATCAGCGCCAGGCCCACCGCGAGCAACACGAATGTCAGGCACACCGACCACGACACGACGCCCGCCGCCGCGCCGGCGAGCAGCAGCGCGAACCCGACCACTTCGACGACCGGCCCGAGCGCCTCGAACAACAGCATCGCCGGAAACGCAAGCCATCCCACCGCGCCGCCGCGGCGGTGGAACAGCAGCTTGCGGTTGCCCCACAGGCTTTCGAGCAGTCCGCGCTGCCAGCGTTTGCGCTGGTTCTTCAGCACCTTCAGGCTCTCCGGCGCCTCGGTCCAGCACACCGGGTCGGCGAGGAACACGATGCGGTAAGGCCGCCGCGCGTTGCGGTGGTGCAGGTGCAGCCGCGCGATCAATTCCATGTCTTCGCCGATCGTCGCCGCGCGGTAGCCGCCCGCCTCGACGACGGCGCTGCGCCGAAACACGCCGAACGCGCCGGAGACGATGAGCAAGGCATTCAACGGCGACCAGCCGACCCGGCCGAACAGGAACGCGCGCAGGTACTCGACGATCTGAACCCGCGCCAGCCAACTGCGCGGCATGCCCACGCTTTCGAGGAATCCGCTCGCGACGCGGCATCCGTTGGCGATGCGCACCGTGCCGCCGCTGGCGATCACGCTCGCGTCTTCGAGGAACGGCCGCACCACGCGGCGCAGGCTGTCCGATTGCAGGATCGAATCGGCGTCGACCGCGCAAAACAGTGGGTGGCGCGACGCGTTGATGCCGGCGTTCAACGCGTCGGCCTTGCCGCCATTGGCCTTGTCCACGACGCGCAGGTTCGGGTGCGTGGGCGAGCGGTAGATCGCGTGCACCGTCGCTACCGGCAGCGCGATCCGGTAGGCCTCGGGAAATTCGACCAGACCGAACTCGTCTTTCAGCACCTGCAGCGTGGCGTCTTTCGAGCCGTCGTTGATGACGATCACTTCGAACGCCGGGTAGTCCAGGCTCAGCATCGAGCGCACCGAGGTCGCGATCGTCGCGGCTTCGTTGTAGGCAGGCGCGAGCACGCTGATCGGTGGCTCCAGGCCCGACGCGTACTGAGGCAGGCGCGCCGCCAGGCGCGCCGGGCTGTCGCGGTGAATCGCGAGCAGCGCCACCAGGTTGAGCAAGAAGTAGGTGCCGTTCAGCGCGACGAAGTAGCCCAGGAACAGCCACTGCAACACGACGAATGCGTCGTGCCAGGTGAGTGCGCTCAAAGTCGCCATGGCCGTCATTGCGGGGCTCGGGCTCTCAAGGAAACGCCGGGCCGCCCCAAGTTTCCTTGACCCCAAGGGCCACGAAGGGGCCCCTTCGTGGCCCTTGGGGCGGACGACGTATGTCGTCGGCCTGGGGGCGCTCTCATGCCATTTCGCGCTCGATCATCGCCTGCCCGAGCACGTCGCGCGCGTAGCGGTCGGTCAGGGCCTCGCGCAACTCGAGCGCGGCCGGGCGCGTCAAACCCGGCGTGCACAGCAAGGCCTGGGCGGCGCGGTAGCGCACCCACCATTGCGGGTCGCAGAGCAGCGTCAGCAGCAGCGGCTTGTCGGCCGGCGTGCCGAAGCGCGCCAACGCCGCCGCCGCCTGCGAGCGCACCCACCACACCGGGTGCTGCGCGAGCTGGCGCACGCGCGGCAGTGCGGCGGGCGTCTGCACGTGCTGCAGACACATCGACAGCAGTTCGGTGTGGTCGCTGCGCATGAGCAGGCCGAGCAAGGTGGGCGACGCGCGCACCGAATCGACGGCGGCGAGCAGCCGCACCAGGCGCACTTGCTGCGTGGCGTCGGCAGCGAGCAGGCGTTCGCGCAGCGGATCGAACAGGTGCTGGGCGCCGGCCTCGCGAAGCAGCAGTGCCAGGCGCGCCATCGGCCATTCCGGGCGCCGCGCGATCTCAACCAGCACCGGCACCGCGGCCCGCGCCGGGTCGATTTGCAGCAGCGTACGCGCAGCCGACAGGCTGAGGTAGGGCCGCGGATCGCCGAGCAGCGCGTGCACCGCGTCCCAGTCGCTGGGCTGTGCCAGATGGCCAAGCGTCACCAAGCCGAGCCACTGGCGTTCGCGGTCGCGGCGCACGAGCCAGCGCCGCGCCAGCGCGTCCAGGCCGAGCAGGTTCAAGACCACCCGCAGCCGGTCGTGCGACGGGCCGCGCAGGCTTTCGGCGATCTGGTTCCACAGCAACAGCAGCACCGGCCGTTCGCCGCGGCGCAGCAGCGGGAACGGTGGGTCTTCGCCCATCGCGTGGCGCAGCAACGCCGGGCGCCAGCGCGCAATCGTCGCGGCGGCGGCGCGTTCGCGCCAGCGCATTGCCAGGCGCATCAGCGCGACGAGCACGATCAAGCCGAACGTCAGCGCGAGCGAGGCCAAGCCGAGCCCGAAGGCGAGCTGCTGCGCGATGTCAGTGCTGGTATCGAACGCCAATGCGCAACCCGTAACGTTCGTAAAGCTCGCCTTGGCGGTGCCCCGCCGCCTCGCCACTGATCGACCAGTTCGGTGCCCAGGCGTAGCTCGCCTTGAGCGCGGCACCGCGCACCGAACTCGAGACCAAGCCGCGCCCGGGAAGGTTCTCGAGCTCGCGCCCGAAGGCGAGCAAGCCGCCGATGCTGAGCGCGTCACTGGCGTACCAGTCCAGTCGCCACACCTGGGCTGAGCTGACACCGCCGCCGTCCAGTCGCGTCGCCGCACCGGTCCAGGCGAATCGCCAGGGGCCGAGGTAGTGCTCGGCCTGAGCCTGTGCAGTCGCGTTGCCCTGCGTCAGGCCTGGATTGCGGTACAGCGTGCGGCCCGCGCCCAGGGCCAGGTTCCAGCCCGCGACACCCTCGCGCCAGACGCGGCCACGCCATTGCCACTGCGGCAGCACGCGGTGCGTATCGCTCGCAGCAACTTCCGCCTCGGCGCGCCAAAACGGCGCGAGCGGCAGCGCCGCGCCCGCTTCAGCCTGCCGGTCGGCCAAGTCGAAACGCTCGGTGCGGCGCAGCGTGCCGTTGGCGGACCCTCCGGCGGGGCCTCGCCACAACGCGGAGAGCTCGGTGTTGCGCCAATCGGAGAGGCCGGCGCTGAGATTCTCAACGGTCTGCGCCGCCTCGAAGGCCAACGGCCCCGCGAGCGCGCCGCCGGCGCAGGCGGCGAGGCTGAGGCCGACGCCGATGCCGATGCCGACGCGCAGCGCGGCAGCTCTGCGCTGCAACCGCTTCATGCCGAGGCCGCCAACAGCTGGCGCACGCGGGCCATCAGCTCTTGCGGCTGAAACGGCTTGACGACGTAGCCGTTGCTGCCGGAATCGAGCGCGCGCACGATGTCGGGCTCTTGCGATTTGGCGCTGAGCATCAGCACCGGCACCTGCGCCCAAGCCGGTTGGGCGCGCAGCAAGGCGATCAACTCAAATCCGTCCTTGTAGGGCAGCATCAGGTCCATGATCACCAGCACCGGCACCGGACCGCCAACGATGCGGGCCTGCGCGGCATGGCCGTCGCGGCAGATCTGCACCGTGTGCCCCTCGCGCTGCATCATGAATTCGAGCAGCTCGGCAATGCTTTCATCGTCTTCGACGATCAGGACTTGGGGCATCGGGGCAGGCGGCTGCGAATGGGGGCAGAGCATAACCAATGTGCCGGTCTGCCAATGGGTCGATAAACGCTGCCGCATGGCGCTACCAGTTGTGAGTTGTGCACGACGCGGCGAGGCCCGCGGACTCGATGCAGGGCCGAAAATCCTGGGGTCTTGAACCCGTGCGAGGAATTTCGAATGGCGAATCGTTCGGTAGTGGCCACTCTCTCGATTTGTGTGCTTTCGCTGACCCTGCTGGGCGGGTGTACCGCGCTCAGCGGCGAAGGACACTTGCTCACTGAAGACGCGCGGCTCGCGGCCAACGTGCGCAGTTGCTGCAACAGCCCGAGCGAACTGCTGCGGCGCCAGCCGGCCGAGGTGGCGGCGAGCCGACCGGCGCTGCTGTGGTTTGCGGCGAGCACGCCGCATTTCGACTTCGGCAACGGCTTGGCGCCTTTCACCGTGTTCCAGCTCAACGGCCCGGCAGCCACGGCCCAGGTCGAGCTGCGCTCGCCGATGCGTTTGCGCGGTTGGGCGTATGGGGGCGACGGCAAGGCGCACTACGCCGACGCGACCGCGGTGTTCTTCGACGCCAACGGCAACCCGCTGCCGGCGCAAACCATCGAGCGCGCCCAGCGCGACGATGCCGCCGGCGTCGCCGCGCTGTTTCAGACAGTCCTGGTGCCCACAGCGGCGGCGTACCTCATCGTCACGTCGAATCCGCGGAGCAACGGCTCGAGCGAGGCCAACGCCCCGCTCGGCCCACCCGCCCAGCCAGGAGTCGTTGGCTCGGGCCCGTTGATTCGCTCGGGAGGCATGTTCGCCCTGGGCTACCGGCTGGCGACTTACGGTCCGGTGCAGGTTCGCCTGGTGGAATAGGCCGGCTGCCGTCGGGCGCGCCGGGGGTGCGAGCCGGACCGTGCAAGTTGATGAATACTCCGGGCTTCACTTCCCCGCACCCCCATGACCCCGGAGTTCACCCCCGCCATCAGCCTGCTCGCGGAGCTGGACTTGCTCAGCATCGGCGTCGCCGGCCGCGTTGCCCACGTGCGCCTGAACCGCCCCGCCAAACGCAACGCGCTCAACGACGCGCTGATCGCGCAGCTCCACACCTGCTTCATCAACCTGCCGGCTTCAGTGAATGCGGCGGTGTTGAGCGGAGCGGGCGAACACTTTTGCGCCGGACTTGACTTGTCCGAGCTCACCGACCGAAGCATCAGCGAAGGCATGCTGCACTCGCGCACCTGGCACGCGACGATGGACGCGATCCAGTTCGTCCGGGTGCCGGTGGTGGCGGTGCTGCATGGCGCGGTGGTCGGCGGCGGCCTGGAAGTGGCGAGCAGTTGCCACATCCGGGTGGCAGAAGCGAGCACGTTTTACGGCTTGCCGGAAGGCCAGCGCGGCCTCTTCGTCGGCGGCGGCGGCTCGGCGCGCTTGCCGCGGCTGTGCGGCGTGGCGACGATGACCGACATGATGCTCACCGGCCGCGTGCTCGACGCGCAAGAAGGCCTGCAGCGCGGGCTGGCGCAGTACGTGGTGGCCGACGGCGCGGGTTTCGCGAAAGCGGTGGAACTCGCCGCGCGAATCGCCGGCAACGCAGCGTTGTCGACCTTCGCGGTGCTGCAAGCGCTGCCACGCATCGCCGACCTGTCGCAAAGCGACGGATTGTTCGTCGAGTCGCTGATGGCGGCGATCGCCCAGGGTGACGACGCGGCCAAGCAGCGCATGCGCGACTTTCTCGAAAAACGCGCCGGCAAAGTCGGCAAGTCGACATGATCGACATGAAATCTGGCCCGCGCTACCGCGAGCTGGCGCTCGGTGGTTCACTCGAAGCGAACTTCGTGGCGCGTGCCGATGGCACGACGCTGGTCACGTCTTGCGAGCCGCTGCAACCCTACCCGCGCCGGCTGACGGACCGGCTGCTGCACTGGGCCGAAGTGGACCCCGATCACACCCTGGCGGCGCAGCGCGATCCGAGCGGGCCCTGGCGGCGCCTCAGCTACGCGCAGGCACTGCACGGCGCGCGCGGCATTGCGCAGGCGCTGCTCGACATGGGCCTGTCGGCGCAACGCCCGGTGGCGATCCTGTCCGACAACGACCTCGAGCACCTGCTGCTGTCGCTCGGCGCCATGCTCGCGGGTGTGCCGTTCGCGCCGATCTCGCCGGCCTATTCGACGCTGTCGTTAGACCATGGCAAGTTGCGCCACATCCTGAACCTGTTGACGCCGGGCCTGGTGTTCGCGTCCAACGCATCGCTCTACGGCCGGGCAATCGGCGCGGCGGTTCCGGCGGCGACGCCGGTGGTGTTGACGCAAGGCACGCTCGACGGCCGCGCCACGCGCAGCTTCGCCGATCTCGCCGCGACCGTGGCCACTTTAGCGGTGGACGCCGCGCATGAGGCGGTAGGCCCGGAGACGATCGCCAAATTCCTGTTCACGTCGGGGTCCACCCAGTTGCCCAAGGGCGTGATCAATACGCAGCGCATGTGGTGCGCGAACCAGCAACAGATCGTGCAGTGTTTTCCGGAACTGGGCCGCACTCGCCCGGTGCTGGTGGACTGGCTGCCGTGGAACCACACCTTCGGCGGCAACCACAACGTCGGCCTGACGATCTACAACGGCGGCACCCTGTACATCGACGAGGGCAAGCCCGCGCCGCAGCTGATCGGCCAGACGCTGCGCAATCTTCGCGAGATTTCGCCGACGGTCTACTTCAATGTGCCCAAGGGCTTCGAGGAAATCGCGAACGCGATGGAGCACGACGCGCAATTGCGCGAGACGCTGTTCGCGCGGGTGAAGATGTTCTTCTTCGCTGGCGCGGGCCTGGCGCAGCCGGTGTGGGACAAGCTCGATGCGCTGGGTGTTGCCACCGGCGGCGAGCGGATTCGCATGCTCACGGGCCTGGGCATGACGGAAACCGCGCCGTTCGCCATCTGCGCGAACGCGCGCGACGTGAAGGCTGGCCACATCGGCCTGCCCGCGCCGGGCATCGAGCTCAAGCTCGTGCCGCATGGTGACAAGGTCGGCGACAAGGTCGAAGTGCGCTACCGCGGCCCGAACGTCACGCCGGGCTATTGGCGCGCACCCGAGCAGACCGCGACGGCGTTCGACGCCGAAGGCTTTTATTGCAGCGGCGATGCGGTGAAACCGATCGCGCCCGCCCACCCCAGCCGGGGATTCATGTTTGACGGGCGCATCGCAGAAGACTTCAAGCTCGCGACCGGTACCTTCGTGTCGGTCGGGCCGCTGCGCGCGAAGGTTGTCGCCCTGGGCGACCCCTGCGTGCAAGACGCGGTGGTGACGGGAATCGACCGCAACGAGATCGGCCTGCTGATCTTTCCGCGGCTCGACGCCTGCCGGGCACTCGCTGGCTTGGCGGCAGGGGCGGCACCGGACCAGGTGCTGGCGGCCAGCGCGGTGCGCGATTTTTTCCAGCGCCTGGTTGATTCGCTGTGGGCCGGCGGCACAGGCAGCGCGACACGGGTCGCGCGCGCGCTGGTGCTCGCCGAGCCGGCGAGCATCGACCGCGGCGAAGTCACGGACAAAGGCTCGATCAACCAGCGCGCCGTGCTGACGCACCGCGACGCCGTTGTGCGCCAGCTCTACGACGCCGGCACGCCCGGCGTGTTGCTGGCGCGGCGCTGAACGTCATGGCGCGCACCACAATTCACAGCGTCGACATCCACTTCGGCGACTGCGACCCGGCCGGGATCGTCTTCTTCCCGAACTTTTCGCGCTGGATGGACGCGGCGTCGCTCGCGTTCTTCATGGAATGCGGCGTGCCGCCGTGGCGCGAACTGGTGAAGACGCGCGGCATCGTCGGCACGCCGCTGCTCGAGATCAACACCAAGTTCCACAAGGCCGCGACCTATGGCGAGACAATCGCGATCAGCACCTGGGTCGAGGAGTGGCGCGCCAAGGTGTTCATTCAGATGCACCGCGTCACCCGTGCGCAGGGAGACACGGTTGACCTGATCTGCGAGGGCCGCGAGGTGCGCGCTTTCGTCGAACGCGATGCGCAAGACCCGGACCGGTTGCGCGCGATCGCGGTGCCGCAGGACATCAAGGCGCTGTGTTCCTGACCCCCACCGGCGAGGCCGAACCGGGCCGACGCTGAGCGCGCGCGTTCAGGGCGCAGGCCGCGAGCGGCGCAAATTGAGTTTAAGCGCGCTGCATCTCCATCCACAGCAGCGCGAGGCCGCTCGCGACGACGATCGCCGCGCCTGCCGCGACAAAGGCGTCGGGCCACTGGCCGAACAGCAGCCAGCCCCACAGCGTCATGTAGATGATTTGTTGGTACAGAAACGGGCTCAGCGTCGCCGCCGACGCGTAACGGTGCGCTTTGGCCACCCAGTAGTGGCCCAATCCGCCGAACAGCCCGCACACCGCGACCAAGCCCCACGACAGCGCGTCTTCGGGCGTCTTCCAGTTCGCCAAGGCAAACGGCGCGAGCACGATGCTGGCACCCAGGGCCGACATCAACTGCGTGGCCGCCGGCGATTCGCTCGCCGCCATGCGCCGCGTCAGCAGGTTGAACAGGGCGTAGAAAATGGCGTTCAGCACCGACAGCAGGATCGCCGGGTGAAACGCGTGGGTCCCGGGGCGGATCACAAGCAACACGCCGGCGAATCCGGCGACGATCGCTGCCCAGCGCCGCCGGTCCAGGTGCTCGCCCAGGAACCAGGCGCTGAACAGAGCAATCATCAGCGGCACGGAAAACTGGATCGCGGCGGTCTCCGCCAATTGCAAGTATTGCAGCGCCCAGAAATTCATCGCTGTCATCGACGCGAGCATCAGCGCTCGAACCACTTGCAGGCGCGGTTGTTGGGCGCGCAGCATCTCGCGGCCGTACACCGGGCCCAGCAGCGCGGAGGTGATGAGCGTGTGCGCGCAAAAGCGCAGCCACACCACTTCGAGCACCGGCAAGGATTGCAACAGCCACTTCGCCGACGCGTCCAGCGTCGCGAAACAGATCGTCGTCAGCGTCACCATGCCGATGCCGATGCGCCGGCCGCGCGCGCTATCGAGATGCAGCATGGGTCGGCCGGCCTGTCGCGGCGCGCCGGGTCTGCGCCGTGCCGAATTCGGGGTCCTGCCCGACGGGGAAGTCTTTCCTGTCGCAGCGGTGGTTCTTGGGGGGAGGTGTGGGCGAGGGGATCAAGGAGGCAGGGGCTCAGCGGGCAAGACGCGCGCCGGGTGCGGCGCAGCCCACAGCATAACCAGTGCCGCGCTGCCGGGTCGCGCGCCGACCCCGTGCATGGCGCGCCGCTCGCCGCGGCGCGTCGTCAGCGGTTCAGGCCGCGGCCAGCTCGCCGAAGAAGTGGCGAAACACGTCGGGCTCGTGCACCTCGCGCTGCACCAGACCGCTCAGGGTTTCTTCGAACGGCTGGGCCGGCAGCAGCGAATCCAGGTCGGCCGGCAAGGTGTTGACCCACGCCGAGGTGTAGCGCGGCGTGTTGCCGCGCCGCTTCGCGTCATTCACGAGGCGCTGCGCCAGCGTGTCGGCCAGCGACGGCAGTTCCTCCCACTCGATGCTGCCGTTGTAGGCAACGATGCGGTTCACTGACGAGGGGTAGTGTTGTGGATTTGACGGGCGCATGATGGTGGGCCGGAGCTGCGAAGTGATGGCAAGACTATCGGCAGCGCGATCCCCCCATTCATGGAATTAACCGGCATCGAAGCGCCTGTTTGCAACGCCGCGCCGAGGCGCGTGCGAAAGTTCGCGTGGCGCGCACGCTGAACACGGACGCGCGGCGTTGACGCCAGAGCCCCCGCGGATCTCGCGCGTGCTTATGTCGCGACTGGCGGGGCGCCTTTGCGCCGCGGCGGCGCCGGCGATTCATGCGACGTGAACTCGTCGACCGGCAGCGGGCGCAGCAGCGCGAGCGCGTCGTCGGGCATGGCCGCAAGCCACGCGACGCCCTGCGCCTCGTCGATCACCGCGACGCTGCGCTTTTCCTCGCCGGGGCGATGGAAGCGGCGCATCAGCGGGTGCTGATCGGCGTTGATCGTGAGCATCGAAAACGACCACACGGTCTCACCGTTGTGCGGTGCGACCCAGCGGTCCCACAGGCCCGCCACCATGAACGGCGCGCCATCGCGCCGCTCGATGCGCCAGCGCACCGCGCGCCCGGATTCGTAGTTCGGTTCGTAGAAACTCTCCATCGGCACCAGGCACCATTGGCGGCGCGACCACGCCTGGCGAAAGCTCGGCTTTTCGCGCGCCGTCTCGCTGCGCGCGTTGTAGGTCATGCGCGCGATCTTCGTGTCTTGCGACCAGAACGGGATCAGGCCGAAACAGGCCTTGACGCATTCGATCCCCGCTTCCGGTTCGGCAGCGGCGACGCGGCCCATGGCCCGGCGCCGCTGCAAGGGCGCGGCGTAGCCGGGGTAGGCCTCGGCCTCGTAGTCGAACGCCGCCGCCGCGGTGCCCAGGCGCTGAGCCAGCCAGTCGCGCGATGTCGGGCGGTAGTTGGTGCACATGGGGTTCGCGTCTAACGCACGTCTAACGCCGTGGGTCAGGCCAGAACCGCCTTGCGCACGCGGGTCTGGCGGGCTTGGCTTAGGCCGCGCGGTCGATGCCGTGCAGCATCGCGATCGCCACGCCCAAGGGGTCCGCGACGATGGCGAAACGGCCGACGCCGGGAATGTCGGCAGGCGCGCTGAGCAATGCACCGCCGAGCCGGCCGGCCTTGGCCGCCGTGGCGTCGCAATCGGCCACTTCCACGTAGGGCAGCCACGTCGACGCCGCTTTGGGATTCACCGAGCGTGCCAGTCCGCCGCGGTGCACACCGTCTTTCATCAGCATCGTGTACATGCCTGCTGGCCCCATGTCCATGCTGTCGTGGCTGAAGCCGAACGTGCCTTCGTAAAACGCCAGGGCCTTGGTGGGGTCGTTGGTCCAGAGCTCGTTCCAGACCCACTCGCCGGCGGGCGTCTTGGCCGGGTCGGGGCGGTCGCCTTCGGCGCTCTTCCAGAGGGAAAACACCGCGCCTGTCGGGTCGGCAATCGTGGCGCCACGGCCCACCGGGCCGAAATCGGTGGGTGGCATCAGCGCCTTCGCACCGGCGCGCAGGGCCTGCGCGAATGAGTCGTCGACACTGTTCACCGAGAGATAGGGCATCCAGCGGCTGTGCGTGCCTGGTGCGCTTTTCCCATAGCCGCCGATGCCGTTGCTGCCGTTCATGATCATCGAGTACTTCTGAGGCCCCATCGGCATGACCTCGGTGCGCCAGCCGAACAGCGCCTCGTAGAACTCGGCAGCGCGCGCGCTGTCGGTGCAATGGTGTTCGAACCAGACGAACTTGCCGGGCAGATGGCTCATGAAGGTCTCCTCGGTGGGTTGATGGGTGTGAACGGCGGGTGCCGGCCAGGGTCGATTTGGCCTGCGAACAATAGCCGCTTTTGCGCAGGACTGCGCGGATGGAGGGGCAAATTTCCCAGCGCCGGGGGCTGGTCGTCGACCTGCGAGCGCGCGGTGTGGCCGCGGGCGTTTCAGGCGCTGCGCTGGAGCGGTCGGCCGGTGGGCAGGTAGTCGAGCAGGCGGCCGAAGCGGCTGGCCAGCGTCGGGCGGGCGACCACGTCAGGGCGCGGCGTCACGGCGGACACGCGGCCGATCGACTGGGTCAGCACCGGCGGCGCGTCGTTGGCAGGTGCCCGTACCGGCACGGCCGACGTGAGGCCGTTGAAGCTTGCCTGTGGCGCGACATAGCAGGGTCGCACCAGACGCTGTTTCGCCACCTCGGGGGTCTGCGCGACCGGGCGCAGCACCGGCTCGAGCCACTCGAGAATGGGCTGCCACTGCGCCATGTCGGTCTGCAAATGGTCGGCGGGCAAGTCAAACAGCGTCAGGCCGCGTTCGACACATCGCACATAGGCCTGGGTGTCGCGCAGCGCGCCGAGGAAAGGAATGCGCTGCTGTTTGGCCCATGCGGTGAGGGTCTGAGCGGCTTTGGTTCGGGCGTCGACACGCATGCCGATCGCCGCGACTTTGCACTTGCCGGAAGCGACGCGCGGCAGCGTCATCAGCTCGGCATAACAATCGGCGGCCGACGCGCGGTCGAACACCGAGTTGCACACGGGCATCAAGATCACGTCGGTGTAGCCGACCACCCGCGCCAAGTCCATGCCGCGCAGGCCGCCGGGAGTGTCGAGAATCACGTGCGAGACACCCGGCGGAGCGCGCATCACGTTCTTCGGGTCGATGGCCCAGCCAAGGATCGAGGGGTGCTTGGCCGCGACGGGCTGCGCCTCGCGCAGCTTGAGCCACGGCTGGGTCGATTGCTGGCGGTCGACGTCGCCAAGCATCACGGAGATGTTGTTCCTTGCGCAGTACACCGCAAGGTGCGTCGCGAGCGTGCTCTTGCCGCTGCCTCCTTTGCGATTCACGACTGCGATGACGGGCATGGGGTTTCCGCAACTGCGCACGCTGCGCCTGATGACCGCCCTTGACATTCGCTCTGCCCGGTGGGCAATCGTTTCCCGGGCCTTGTGAGAATTAAAGCACCATAGATCGTTGTTGAGTGAGGCGGTTACCCCCTGGAACAGACGGGAAATGCCGGCCTAAAGCCCCGTGCGCGGGCCTAAGTCACGCGACGAGACGGTGCACCACCCATGTGGGTGGTTCGACGCGGCCGCGCCCGCACAGCTTGGCCCGTGGGTGGCTTGCGAGTCGGCGCGGCGAACCCGACCCGACACGCGGTTCACAGAGGAGGAAGCAATCCAATCTCGTGTGATTCGAGCCGTGCTCGAGGCGCCCGACGTGCCGATCCGTGGGGCTCCGCTCGCCGCTGAAAACTCGGCGCGTTAAGGTGGGTCCGCGCCGAACGGTGGCCCCTGCCACAGGCGCCGTCATTCGGCGCGAGCGCACGTTTGTGACACGCATCGACAAGTGAATCCAAACGTGACATTGACGTGACATGTTGTGCTCGCGCCGCGCCAGGTCGCTCTCGCGGCGCAGCGAGGCACCTGAACTCAACGGCCACGCCACACCGGCTTGCGTTTTTCCTGAAAGGCGCGAACGCCTTCGATCGAATCCTCGGAGCGCAGCGCGGCCACCAAGGCAGGCAGGCGCAAGGCCTGCGCCTGCACTGGTGACAGCGCAGCGGTGTCACGCACGACGGCCTTGATCGCCTGCACCGACAACGGCGCGCACGCGAGAATTTGGCCGACCCAGCGCGCGACCGCGGCGTCGAGTTCGGCGCGCGAGACGACTTCGTTGACCAAACCGATCTCGAGCGCGCGAGCCGCGCTGATGCGCTGGCCGGTCAGCAGCATGCCCATCGCGAGCCGGTGCGGAATCTGCCGTTGCAGCAGCGCCATGCCGCCGTCCAACGGCAGGCGCCCGACCAGCGGTTCGGGCAGGCCGAAGCTGGCGTCTTCGCAAGCGATCACGATGTCGCAACCGAGCACCATCTCGAAACCGCCGCCGAGCGCAAAGCCGTTGATGCGCGCGATCACCGGAATGTTCAGCGTGTCGCGCAGCGCGATCCCGCCAAAACCGCCAGGACGCGGAGCCGCCCAGTACTCCAATCCACTTGTGGACGGTGCGTTCTTCATGTCGGCGCCGACGCAAAACGCGCGCTCGCCCGCACCTGTCAAGACGATCACGTGGATATCGCGGCGTTGTTCGAGTTCGCACCAGATGCGCTGCAGCTCGGCTTCGGTCGTCGGGTCGATCGCGTTCAGCACCTCGGGCCGCGCCAGCGTCACCGTCGCGACGTGATCGGCGACGGTGAAGTCGACGCTCATGCCGTGCGGGCCTTCGCCGCCGCGCCGAGTTCGGCCAACACTTGCTCGGTGTGTTCGCCCAGGCGCGGCGGTATCCGACGCAGCGACACCGGTGCGCTCGACATCGAGATGGGGCTGGCGATGAACCGATAGCCGGCAGCCCCATCCGCCTGCGACTCGAGGATCATGCGGTTGTGCAGCGTCTGCGGATCGACCAGCACTTCGCGCATGTCGCGTACCGGCGCGCACAGCAGGTCTTGCTGTTCCAGGCGTTGCAGCCAATGCTCTCGCGTGTCGGTCTTGAAGCGTTCGCGGAACTGGCGCTGCAGTTCGGCCTTGTTCGCGAACTGCGCGTCCAGGTTCGCAAAGCGCGCATCGAGCGACAGGTCGGGAAGGTCGAGCGCGGCGCAGATGTCGCGCAAGGGATTGGCCTTGAACGCGCCGACCAGGACCAACGGATGGTCGGACGTCTCGAACACGCCCGACAGAGGGAACGCCGCCCAGTTCACCTCGGTGCCGCGCATCAGGAGCATCGCGGCCTCTTGCATTTGCATCGCGAGCATGGAGTTGTAGAGCGACACGCTGATCTTTTGCCCGACACCGCTGCGTTCGCGCTGCAGCAGGGCGAGCAGGATGCCTTGCACCAGGTGCATGCCCGCGGAGTAGTCAGCGAGCGCCGTCGGGTACGTGGACAGCGGCAGCGACGGGTCGGCGCGGCGCGCCATCGCGCCGCTCATCGCCTGGGCCAGCACGTCTTGCCCGCCTTTGTAGGCATAAGGCCCGGTCTCGCCGAAGCCGGTACCCACGGCGTAGACGATGCGCGGGTTGAGCTTGGCGCAAGCGTCGTAGCCCAGGCCCATGCGGTCCATCACGCCGGCACGGAAATTGTTGACAACCACGTCGGCGCCCGCGATCAAATCCTTCACGCTCGCCATCGCCGCCGCGTCGCGCAGGTCGAGCGCCACGCTGCGCTTGTTGCGGTTCAGGCTGCAGAAAATCGGGTTGTCGATGCCGCCTTGCGGCGGAAATGTGGACCGGCTCAGGTCACCCGCACCGGCGCGCTCGATCTTCACCACGTCGGCGCCGTAGTCGCCGAGCATTTGCGTGCACACCGGGCCCATCATGACCTGGGTGAAATCGATGACGCGCACGCCAGACAGCGGCAGGTTGCTCGTCGCGGCACCGGCCCCCACTTTCGGGTTCATGCGGCCTCCCGCTGCATGCGGCTTGCAGCCGCGGCGGCGAGCGCCGGCACGTCGGCGTTGCGGCCGGTCTGGTCGCCGGGGTCGGCGCCCTGGGCGCGCAACTTCAACTGCAAAGCCTTCACGTCGACATTGCGCACCGTCACGCCGGCGTCCAGCGCCATCGCCGCGGCAATGCCCGCGGCTTCACCCATCGCCATGCAAGGCGGGATCTCGCGCGACATCTTCTGCGCCGACGACGTGGCCGAATAGTGGCGCCCGGCCACCAGCAGGTTGTCGACGCCGCGCGGCAGCAGCGATCGATACGGCGTCGTGTAGTCGCGGCCGCGCGCAATCGCGTCGGGAAAACGCATGCGCTGCATCAGGTCTTCCTTGGTGACGATGTATTCGCCCTCCAGCAGGCGCGTCTGGCGCACGCCGGTCTGCGGCGCGACGTCGATGATGACGCAGCGCTCGAATCCGGGCAGATGGGCGCGCACGAAGTCGACGGTTTGGTGGATGTGCTGGCGGCCGCGGATTTCCGCCTGCGTCAGGTCTTCCACTTTCAGCCCGTCCAGCCCGGTCATGTGCGGGCAGTTGCACCACACCACGCCGGGCAGCGGTGTCTTCAGCCACCAATGGGCCCAGGAACCGCCGATGAGGCGCTTGATTTCCTTGTCCAGCAGCGCAAAGGCCTCGGGCAGTTCGCGCTCGAAGCGCTCGGCCGCGTCGGTGTCCACCGAGCCGAGACGAAACACCGTGGTCAGCATGTAGGCCCCGGCCGTGAACGGCGCGCCGGCGCTCGCCGCCACGTCGAGGTCGCCGGTGGTGTCGATCACCACGTCGCCGAGCAGCGCCTGGCGGCCCTGCTTGGTGTCGCAGACCACGCCCTTGATCTTTCCGTCTTCGACCAGCGCATGCGAGAACCACGAGTGCAGCCGCAGCTCGACGCCATGGCGCGCCACGCCTTCAAGCGCCACGCGCTTCCAGCCGTCGGGGTCGAACGCGACGGCGAAGCAGATCGGGTGCGGCTTGTCGTGGCTGTGAAAGTCGAACGTGCCCCAGCGCGTCCAGCGGCTCACGGCGGCCGCGCTGCGGCCCCATTCGTCTTCGCGCGGATAGCTCGCCAGGCCGAGCGCCGCCAAGCGTTCGATCATGTCCAGGCAGACGCCGCGCACTGAAATTTCGTGCAGGTGCGCGTCCCACATGTCGTCGAGCACGAGCACCATGCCGCCCGAAGCCAGGCCGCCCAGGTGGTTGTAGCGCTCCACGAGCAGCGTCGACGCGCCGTTGCGCGCGGCGGCAAACGCCGCGGCCATGCCGGCCGGGCCACCGCCGACGACGAGCACGTCGGCACGGCCGGCCACTTTCAGGTCGCGCGCGGGTTCGCGAATCGATGCGTTCGGGGGATTCATTCTTGCTCCGGGTTCAGGGGGCGGCCGGTCAAGCCGACTCGGGTTGCCAGCGAATGACGGCTTTTTCGACGAGCACGACCGCCATGAAAAAGCACCCCGACAAGCAGGCGCTCATGATGATCGCTGCGTAGAGCAGCGCCGCATCGAAGTTATAGGTGGCCTGGATGATCATCGCGCCGATGCCCTGCGTCGCACCGATCCACTCGCCGACGACGGCGCCGATCACCGCCATCGACGCAGCGATGCGCAGCGCCGAGAACAGGTAGGGCAGCGCGCTGAACAGCCGCAGCTTGAAGAAGATTTCGCTGCGGCTCGCCGAGAGCACACGCATCAATTCCATCGCCTGCGGGTTCACCGCTTCCAGGCCACGCACGCTGTTCACGAGCGTCGGGAAAAAGCACACCAGCGCGGCGATCGCGATCTTCGGCTCGACGCCGTTGCCCATCAGCAGCACCAGGATCGGCGCTTTGGCGACCACCGGAATCGAGTTGAACATCACGACGACGGGGAAGAAGATTTCCTGCAAGCGCCGGTTATGCACGAACAGCGTCGCCACCAGGATGGCGACCACGTTGCCGATCAGAAATCCGCCCAGCGCTTCGCCCGCGGTGGGCAGCAAATTGGCGAGCAGGATGTCGCGCTTGGCGAACAGCGTCTGCGCCACCGCCCACGGTGACGGCGCGATGAAGGGTTTCACATCGAATGCAGCGACGATTGCCCACCACAGCCCAATCAACGCGGCGATGCCGATCGCCGGCATCCAGCGCCGGCGCCGGCGTTCGCGGCGTTGCATCGCGTCAAAGCGCGCCTGCTCCTCGTCCGGCGCGACGGGCGCGGGGTGAAGGTCCGCCATCGGCACGCTCATCAGCAAGCCTCCAGCAAGCGCCGCAACTCGCTCGTCAGCGCGACGAACTCGCGGCTCTCGCGCAGCGCCGGGGTTCGGTCGGCCGGAAGCTCCACCGGCACGATCGCGTGCACGCGCCCCGGGTTCGCCGCCATCATCATCACGCGCTGGCCGAGGTAGGCCGCTTCATGGATGCTGTGGGTAACGAACAGCACCGTGATTCCGAGTTCGCGCCAGACCCGGCGCAGTTCTTCGTTCAGCCGCTCGCGCGTGATTTCGTCGAGCGCGCCGAACGGCTCGTCCATCAACAGAATCTTCGGGTCGCTCGCGAGCGCCCGAGCGATCGAGACGCGCTGGCGCATGCCGCCCGAAAGCTCATGCGGGTAGGCGCGCTCGCTGCCCTTCAGGCCCACCAGTTCGAGCAGCTCGCGCGGCGTCGCCTTGCCGCGGCGCGCCCGGCTCACCGCCACTTGCAGCGGCAGCTCGACGTTTTGCAGCGCGTTGCGCCAAGGCAGCAGCGCCGGATCCTGAAACACAAAACCAATGTCGCGGTTCAGCCGCGCCACCTGCGGCGCGGCGCCGAACACGCGCACTTCGCCGCTGTTCGGTTGCACCAGATCGGCGACGACGCGCAGCAGCGTCGACTTGCCGCATCCGGAAGGCCCGAGCAGCGTGAGGAACTCGCCGGTGGCGACATCGACGCTCAGGCCCTGCAACGCCGTGATCGTGCGGTGCTCGGTGAAAAAGCGCACCTGCACGTTGCGGCAGCTCACGGCAACTGCCCGCGCCGGGTCGATTCCAGGCTGTGTGGCCTGAAACTCGCCCGATTCTTCGCGTGGCAAATCCAGCCCCGCCAGGCCAGCGCGGCCCGCGTCCACCCTTACGCCTTCACGCGCGCGGCCTGCGTGGCCTTCAGGATGTCGAGCGTGATCACGTCTTCGACCTTGGGCGTGCGCGCCGTGAACTGGCCGAGTTCGCTGTACAGCGATATCTGCTCCTGCCAGTTCGCCGGGTCCATGCCGCCCCAGCCGAGCGTGCGCGAGCCTTCGCCGAAGCTGTAGTTGAGCATCACGTCGGCGGCGATCCGTTCATCGTCGCGCACCAGGTTCGGATACTCCTTCACCAGCAGGTCCACCGCCTGATCGCGGTTCTTGTCGGCCCACTGCCAGCCCTTGGCCGATGCGCGAATGAACCCGGCCAGCACATCGGCCTTGGTCTGCAAGGTCTGGGTCGTCGCGTAATACGGCAGCGCGTACAGCTTGACGCCGGTGTCCCACAGCGCCATGTCGACACGTTCGGCGCCCAGCACCTTGAGCGCGGAGGTGTTGGTGAGCCAGCCGGTGACGGCGTCGACCTGGCCGGTCATCAATGGCGTCATGTCGGCGCCGATCGGAATGATGTTGACCTCTTTCTCGGGAATCTTGTTCTTCGCGAGCAGCGCGCGCAGCAAGATGATGCCGGTGGACTGGATGCCGATCTTCTTGCCCACCATGTCTTGCGCGTTGCGGATCGGGTTCTTCTTCAGCGAGAAGAAACAGTAGGGGTGCTTCTGAATGCCCACCGCGAAACACTTGATCGGCAGGCCTTGCGATACCGCCAGCATCAGCGAAGGGCTGGACGAAACCTGCCCCAGCTCGAACCTACCCGACGCGACGATAGCCACGCCGTCGATGCTCGGGCCGCCCGGCTGGATTTGAAAGTCGATGTCTTCCTGCTCGAAGTAGCCGAGCTTCTTCGCGGCGATTTCGCCGAGCTGGTTGCCACCGATCAACCAGCCGAGCTGCATGTTGATCTTGTGCTTTGCGGCGGCGCCGGCCTCGATCGACAGCAGGCTGCCGCCGGCCATCAGGCCTGCGGCAGCGAGGGATGCGCCAAGCAAGCGGCGACGGTCACGGTCCTGCGGCTGGGTCATGCGGTTCTCCGGAGAAGTGGAATGCCAAATGGACGATTCTGTTGGCGATTCTGCTGAGGATCGCCCGGTTCCCGCAAGCGGGGTTTCCATTGGGCAGGCGACCCAGAGCGCTCAGGCGAGCGAACCTACAGGCGCAACGCAAGACGCGTGCCCTGGTCGATGGCACGCTTCGCGTCGAGCTCGGTCGCGACATCGGCGCCGCCGATCAGGTGGGTTGCCACGCCCGCGGCGCGCAGCGGATCGAGCAGCTCGCGCAGCGGCTCCTGGCCGGCGCAGATGACGACGCTGTCGCATTCGATGAGCTGCCCGTCGCTGCGCCTCTCGCCGTAGGTGACGAACAAGCCCTGGGGCGTGATGCGCTCGTAGTTCACGCCGCCCAGCATCTCGACCTGCTTCATTTGCAGCGCCGCGCGGTGGATCCAGCCGGTGGTCTTGCCCAGTCCCTTGCCGAGCTTGCCGAGCTTGCGCTGCAACAGCGTCACTTGGCGTGCCGGCGCCGCAGGGCGGGCACGCACCACGCCGCCGCGCGACTGTGCCGGGTCCGTCACGCCCCACTCGGCGAGCCACTCGTGCAAATCCAGCGTCGGTGAATGGCCGGGCCGCGTGACCAGGAACTCGGCCACATCGAAGCCGATGCCTCCCGCGCCGACGATGGCCACGCGCTCGCCCACCGGTTTGCCGAGCAACAGCACGTCGAGGTAGCTGAGCACCCGCTCGCGCAGGGCCGGGTCGTCGGCGCCGGGAATTCGCGCCTGGCGTGGCACGACGCCGGTGGCGAGCACGACCTCGTCGAACCTTTGCGCCAGCAGCGCTTGCGGCGTCGCGCGCACGCCCAGGTGCAGGCTGACGCCGCTCAACTCGATGCGCTTCGCAAAGTAGCGCAGCGTCTCGCCGAACTCTTCCTTGCCGGGAATCAGCTTGGCCATGTTGAACTGGCCGCCGATCTGGGTTGCGGCTTCGAACAGGTGCACCTCGTGGCCACGTTCGGCGAGCACGGTTGCCGCCGCCAGGCCCGCCGGCCCGGCGCCCACCACCGCGACGCGCTTTCTGTGTGGCGCCGGCCGCGCCTGGAAGGCGATCTCCGTCTCGCGCCCGGCCCGCGGGTTCACGAGGCAGCTGGCGAGCTCGGCGCGAAACGTGTGGTCCAGGCAAGCCTGGTTGCAGGCGATGCAGGTGTTGATCTCGTCGCGGCGCCCGGCGCGCGCCTTGTTCACGAACTCGGCGTCGGCGAGCAGCGGGCGCGCCAGGCTTACCATGTCGGCGCTGCCGTCGGCCAGCACCTGCTCGGCGACTTCTGGCATGTTGATTCGGTTGCTCGTGATCAGCGGAATGTTCAGGCCCGCCGCGCGCAGCTCGGTGCGCATCTTCTTCGTGACCCAGGCGAACGCGGCGCGCGGAACGCTGGTGGCGATCGTCGGAATGCGCGCTTCGTGCCAGCCGATGCCGGTGTTGATGAGCGTCGCGCCCGCCGCGGCGATCGCCTTCGCGAGCTGCACGGCCTCGGGCCACGAGCTGCCGTCCGGAATCAAATCGATCATCGACAGGCGGTAGATGATGATGAAGTCCGGGCCGACTGCCTCGCGCACTCGTTTCACGATCTGCACCGCCAAGCGCATCCGGTTCTCGTAGGCGCCGCCCCAGTCGTCGCTGCGGTGGTTCGTGTGCGCGACGAGGAACTGGTTGATGAAGTAGCCCTCGCTGCCCATCACCTCCACGCCGTCGTAGCCGGCTTCGCGCGCGAGCCTGGCGCAGCGCACGAAGGCGCGAATCTGGCGTTCGATGCCGCGCGCGCTCAGTTCGCGCGGGGTGAACGGCGAGATCGGCGATTGAATGCGCGACGGCGCCACGCAAAACGGCTGGTAGCCGTAGCGCCCGGTGTGCAGGATTTGCAGCGCGATCTTGCCGCCCTCGGCGTGAACCGCGTCGGTCACGAGCTTGTGGCGGCGCGCGGCGCCGCTGGTCGAAAGCGTTCCGGCAAACGGCTTGGCCCAGCCCTCGATGTTGGGCGCAAAGCCGCCGGTGACGATCAGGCCCACGCCGCCGCGCGCGCGCTCGGCAAAAAACGACGCCATCGCGGGCAAGTGTTTGCGGCCGTCTTCCAGTCCGGTGTGCATGCTGCCCATCAGCACACGGTTGGCGAGTGTCGTGAAACCCAGGTCGAGCGGCGCCAGCAGATGGGGGTAGGGCAGATCGGTGTGCGGTGACAAGCGATGCTCCGGCACGCGGGGCCACGATGGTAGCTGGCGCGCGGTGCGGCCTGCGCTGCCTTGCCCGTCGCCTTCCCCTGCGCCGCGCTGCATGCGCGACACTGGCTGGCTTCACTCTCGCTGCGCCCGCAGAGAAACTCCCCGCATGAGCGCTGCTGCCCCGCCCTCACCCCCCGGCCCCACCCCTCCCGAACAGCGCAAGCGCACGCGCCGAGCGCTCTGGGTCGGGCTCGCGCTGGTGACGGTCTGGGGCGCGAACTTCAGTGTGCAAAAGGCAGTGTTCAGCGCGATCACGCCCGGCGGCTTTCTGTTCGCGCGCTACCTCATCATGCCGCTCGCGGCCACGCTGCTGCTTTGCGTGCGCTACCGCTTGCAGTGGCCGCGCGTCACGCGCGCTGACTTCGTCGCATTGCTCAAACTTGGCCTGGCCGGGCACCTCATTCACGTCAGCCTGGTGACCTACGGCATCCACTGGTCGACGGCGTTCTCGAGCGCGCTGCTGCTCGCCTGCGGCCCGGTGTTCACGCTGCTGATCCTGCGCTGGCACGGCATCGAGCATCTCGGGCGCGGCCAGATCGCAGGCGTCGCCTTGGCGGCCTGCGGAATGCTGCTGTTCTTGTCGGACAAGCTGACCGCCGGTGGCGGCTGGCAGGCGAGTGTGGGAGATCTGACCGTGATCGCCGCCGCCTGGTTCTTCTCGTACTACACGGTCTCGGCCAAGCCGCTGATCGAACGCTTGGGCGGCGTGACGGTGATGGCCTACGCGGTGCTGCTCGGCAGCGCGCCGGTCGTGCTGGTCAACCTGCCGGCGGGTTTGGCGGTGGATTGGGCGCAGGTCAGCGCGGCAGTGTGGGCCGGCACGCTGTGGACCATTCTGGTCGCGGCGTTTCTCGGCTGGATGGTCTGGGGCTGGGTCAATGCCGTGCGCGGCGTGGCGCGCAGCGCACCGCTGATGTACCTGACGCCTCCGGTGGCGGGCATCGTCGCCTGGGCCCTCACCGGCGAGCGCTTCAGCGCCGTGAAGATCGGCGGGGCGGCGATCACGCTGGCCGGCGTTGCATTGGCGCAGCTCACGTCGCGCGCGCCGCGTGAACCGGCTCTGGACACGGTGCTCGAGGCCGTGCGCGAGGCGCCTGCACCAGTGGACTGATTCCGCGGTGAGGCCATGCCTCGCAAAACGGTGTACGCTGGGCCACCCATGGCTTCGCAGCGACCGACCATGCTTCTGACCCGCAATTTCCTTGCCCCGGCGCTGATCCTCGCGCTGCTGGGCGCATGCTCCAAACCTCCCGAGACCGGCGCCGCCACCGCATCCAGCGCCAGCGCGGCCAAGGCGACCGGGATCGCCTGGCAGTACGTGACGAGCGAGGCGCAGGTTGACGCTGCCTTTGCCCAGGCGCGCACAGAGGGCAAGCCGCTGTTCCTGTACTGGGGCGCGAAATGGTGCCCGCCGTGCAACCAGCTCAGCGCCACCTTGTTCAACCGGCAAGACTTCATCGAACGGTCCCGCGCCTTCGCGCCGGTCTACATCGACGGCGACAGCCCCGGCGCGCAAAAGCTGGGGAGCCGCTTCAAGGTGCGCGGCTACCCGACGATGGTGATGTTCAATTCGCAGGGCAGCGAGCTGACGCGCCTGCCCGGCGAAGTGGACGCGGCGCAATACACGCAGGTGCTGACGCTGTCGATGAACGCGCAGCGTCCGGTCAAGGCGGTGCTCGCCGATGCGCGCGCCGGTGGCAAGGGCTTGAGCGGCAACGACTGGCGCTTGCTCGCCTTCTATTCCTGGGAGACCGACGAGCAGCAGGCCATCGCCAAAGCCGAGTTGCCCGCCGTGCTGGCGCAGCTTGCGGCAGCCTGCCCCACGGATCAAGTGGAAGCCTCGACGCGGCTGCTGCTCAAAGCGGTTGCGGCAACACCCAAGGACGCGAAAGACAGCAAGGCCGCCAAAGCCGACTCCGCCGTCCCCGCCGCGCTCGACCGCGTCTTGCAGCTGCTAGGCAACGCGCCCGAAGCGCGCGCGCAGATGGACGTGCTGGGCAACAACGCCGCCGAGCTGGTGCGCGCGCTGAGCGCGCTGGCGACGCCCGAGCGCGCCAAGCTGCTCGCCGCCTTCGATGGCGCACTGCGCACGCTGCAGGCCGACACCACGCTGTCGCGCGCGGATCGGCTGACGGCGCTCTACGCCCGGGTGGAACTGGTGCGCATTGATGCGCCCAAGGACAGCGCGGTGGCGCTGCCCGCGGCCTTCTTGACCGAGCTGAACGAGCATGTCGCGCGGGCCGACCGCGAGATCGTCGACGGCTATGAGCGCCAAGCGGTGATTCCGTTCGCCGGCTATGTGTTGCAGCAGGCCGGCCTGCTCGACGAGTCCGACGCGCTGTTGCAGGCGAACCTGGCGAAGAGCCATTCCCCGTACTACTTGATGTCCGAACTGGCGAGCAACGCGAAGAAGCGCGGCGACAAGAGCGGCGCGCTGAGCTGGTCCGAGCGGGCGTTCGACGCCAGCGTCGGCCCCGCGACGCGACTGCAATGGGGCGCGAGCTACATCGGCGCGCTGGTCGAATTGGCGCCGCAAGACGAGCAGCGCATCGAAAAGGCGGCACTGAAGGTACTCGACGAAGCCGCCGCCCAGCCCGACGTGTTTTACGAGCGCAGCGCTCGCTCGCTGCAACGGGTGGGCACGCGGCTGGTGGCCTGGAACAAAGACGGCGCACACGCCGCGGTGGTCAAGCGCCTGCAGAGCCGAGTCGACACCTTGTGCGCCGCCTTGCCCACGGGGGATGCGCAGCGCGCCACCTGCGAAGGCCTGCTCAAGCCGGCGCCGACCAAAGGCGACGCATGAGTGCACCGACAGCCGGCCAGCCTGGCGCTGGAAAAGCCGCCTTGGTCGTCGGCGCGGGAGACGCGACCGGCGCTGCCGTGGCACGGCGCTTCGCCCGCGAAGGCTATGCCGTGTGCGTGACGCGCCGCACGGCGGACAAAGTGGCGGCGCTGGCCGAATCGATTCGCGCCACGGGTGGCACCGCCCATGGGTTCGCCTCCGACGCACGGATCGAGGCAGAAGTCAGCGCGCTGTTCGAGCGCATCGAACGCGACATCGCGCCGCTCGACGTGGTGGTGTTCAACATCGGCGGCAATGTGCGCTTTGGCATCACCGAGACGACGGAACGGATTTACCGCAAGGTCTGGGAGATGGGCGCGCTGGCCGGCTTTTTGGTCGGCCGCGAAGCGGCCCGCGTGATGCTGCCGCGCGGCCGCGGCACGATTCTCTTCACCGGCGCCACTGCGAGCCTGCGCGGCGCGGCCGGTTTTTGCGCCTTCTCCGGCGCCAAGCACGCGCTGCGCTCGCTCGCGCAAAGCATGGCGCGCGAACTCGGGCCGCAAGGCCTCCACGTCGCGCATGTGATCGTCGACGGCGCGATCGACACGCAGTTCATCGCCGAGAACTTTCCGCAGCGCTACGCGCTGAAAGAGCAGGACGGAATCCTGAACCCCGAGGCGATCGCCGAGAACTACTGGCAACTGCACCTGCAGCACCGCAGTGCCTGGACGCACGAACTCGACTTGCGGCCCTGGCTGGAACAATTCTGAAGTGGAAGATGCCATGACCCGCAGCGTCGAGTTCTTTTTCGATTTCGGCAGCCCGGCGAGTTACCTCGCCTACACGCAGCTGCCGCGCATTGCCGCGCAATGCGCGGCGTCAATCGTCTGGCGGCCGATGCTGCTGGGCGGTGTGTTCAAGGCCGTCGGCAACGCGAGTCCCGCCGCCGTGCCGGCGAAAGGACGTTGGATGTTCGGCGACCTGAACCGCTGGGCGCAACGCTACGGCGTGGCATTCACGCACAACCCGCATTTCCCGGTGAACACGCTGACGCTGATGCGCATCGCCACCGGGGTTCAGATGCGGCAGCCGCAAGACTTCGAGCGCTGCTGTGATGCGCTCTTCGGTGCGATGTGGCGCGAACCGCGCAACCTGGGCGAAGCGACCGAACTGGCGCAAGTGCTGGCCCAGGCCGGGTTCGACGCGGACGCCACACTCGCCCTTGCGTCGTTGGCCGATGTGAAAGCGCGGCTGATTGCGACCACCGAAGAAGCGGTGGCGCGCGGCGTGTTTGGAGCGCCAAGTTTCTTTGTCGGCGAGCAGTTGTTCTTCGGCCAGGACCGGCTCGACTTCGTTCGCGAAGCGCTCGCCGAGCCGGTGCCTCGCTAAACTCGCAGGCCGCAAACCTTTACGACCCAGAGCGAAAGACCCACCATGATTCTCGAAATCGCCGACATTCGCATCGCCCCGGGCAAGGGCAAGGAGTTCGACGCGGCGATCAAGCTCGCAGTCGAAACCGTCGCGTCCAAGGCCAAGGGTTTTCGCGGCTACAAAGTCAATCGCGGCATCGAGTCGCCCGAGCGCTACATCCTGATGATTTATTGGGACACGCTGGAGAACCACACGGTGGACTTTCGCAGCGGCCCGCTTTTCCCACAGTGGCGCGCCATCGTCGGCCCGTTCTTTGCCACGCCGCCGTCGGTGGAGCACTTCGAGCTGGTGGCGAAGTCGGCCTGAAGCTCAGGGGCCGAGCACGAGTTGCGTCTGCGTCACCACGGCGCACAGGCGCCCTTCCTCTGACGTGATTCGCGTCTGCCAGACCGAGGTCGTCTTGCCGCGGTGCAGCGGTGTCGACTCGCCGGTGACGGTGCTGCCGGCCTTGGCGCCGGCGATGAACTGGGTGCTCGAATTCAGCGTCGTCGTGCGCTTTCCCGGGGCCAGGTTCATGAAAGTGCCGACGGCGCCGAGCGTATCGGCGAATGCCATGAACGCGCCGCCGTGCAGTGAGTCGCCCGTGGTGTACAGGTCGGGGCGGACCTTCATCGTGGCGACGACTCTGTCCGGCTCGGCCACGCTGAGCTGCACGCCCATCAGGCCGGGCAGCAGCGGCTCCATCAGTTGCTGTAGTGCGCTGAGGTTCATCGGTGGCTCCGGCAGGGTTGGAGAATTCCACCGCGATCGTAGGCCCGATTTCGCCGCGTCTGGCCGCGTCCGGTCCCGTCTGGCGCAGCCCGTCTCGATTGGACCTACCGGCCTCCGGTCACGTCGAGAATCGAGGCCGTCGTGTAGCTCGCCGCGTCGCTGAGCAGCCAGACGATGGCCTGCGCCACCTCTTCGGCGCTGCCGGGGCGCTGCATCGGCACTTGCGGTGCCGCTTGCCAGGCTCGATCGGGCAGGCCACCCGAGGCGTGGATCTCGGTGTCGATGATGCCCGGACGCACCGCGTTGACGCGAATGCCCTCGGCGGCGACCTCTCTGGCCAGGCCGACGGTGAAGGTGTCGATCGCGGCCTTCGCCGCCGCGTAGTCGACATACTGCCCCGCCGCACCCAGACGTGCGGCGGCGGAGGACAGATTGACGATGCTTCCGCCCGGCCCTCCCTGGGCGGTGGACAGGCGCTGCACCGCCTCGCGCGCACAGTAGAAACTGCCGAACACGTTGATCGCGAACATGCGCTGCAAGCGCTGCGGGCGCATCGAGTCGACGCGGCTCGGCACGTCGATCACGCCGGCGTTGTTGACGAGCGCACCAAAGCGCGGCAACTCGGCGTCAATGCGCGCAAACATCGCCTGCACCTGGGCCGCATCGGCCACGTCGGCTTGCAGCGCCAGCGCGCTGCCGCCGCCCGCGCGGATCGAGTCGACCACCCGCTGCGCGGCCGCGCTGTCGCTGGCGTAGTTCACCGCGACAACCCAACCGTCGCGGGCGCACAGCCGCGCCGTCGCGGCGCCGATGCCGCGGCTCGCGCCGGTGACGAGCACCGTGCGCGCCGGGGCGTCGCCTTCAGTCTTCCTCGCCATCCCTGCCCTCGGCCACGTCGCCGCGCGTCGGCAGCTTCGCCTTGTCGTCGAGCGCGCCTTGCAGCGCCGCAGCACCCTCCAGGTACCGATCGACGCTGGCCGGGCGCGCCAGGCGCAGCGCAGGGGCATACAGATGGCTCATGTACAGCTCTTCGCCGAAGCGTTCGTTGCGCTGCATGTTGAACCAAAGCGTCAACGCCACCGCGACGGCACAGCCGGCGAAAGCGGACGCGCGCAGCAGCTTCGGCCGGGACAGTTCGACCGCGAGCAAGTGGTAGTAGAGCGTCGCCGCCGCCGCCGCGTACAGCGCGATGAAGTCGAAGTTGCTGACCCAAGACCACGACAGCGCGAACGCCAGCAGCCCCGGCAAATGATCGACCGCGAGCAGCGCGCTGCCGGCAAACAGGAACACACGCAGATGCCAGCCGAAGCGGGCTTGGCGCGTGAAGGTCTTGCTGAGCAGGGCCCACAGGCCGCACCACACCGCCGTCACCGACACGGCCGCGAGCAGCAGCCCGGCGCTGGCGCGCCCGAGCGCGTCCGGGTCGGTGTCGAGGTAGGTGATGAACAGCAACATCGCGAGCAGCACGCCGGCCGCCACCAAACTCGGCACCCAGCGCCGGCTGCGGGTGGCCAAACCGGCCAGCGGCAATTCGGCTGCAATGGCCTCGGCGGCGCTGCGCAGGCGCAGCCGCGTGCGGCCCGCGATCAGCTCAAGCGGCGCGCTGTCCGCCGGCCAGCGGTGCTGCTCGCCGCTGTGCAGGCGCTTGCGGCCGACCTGCACGCCGTTGCTGGTGGCATCGACGCTGAGCTGCAGACCTTCCTCGCCGGCCTCGACCTGAAAGTGGTGCGGCGCGACGAAGGGGTCGGACAGCACCATGTGGTTGTCCAGTGCGCGCCCCACGCGCAGCGGCCAGCGCCGCACGACCACGCTGTGGCGCGCCTGGCCGTCGCGGTCGACCACTTCGAGAATCGCTAAGGCACCCATGCGTAGGACTCGAGGTAGTGGCGCGCCAGCTTCATGGCGTTGGGGAAACTCACGCCTAACGCGTCGAAACGGCCTTGCACGCCGGCGTCGGCTTGATCGAGCGTGGCGACGAGAACGGAGACGTCATACAGCGTTGCCAACTTGCGGTAGGCGCGCAGACAGGTGACGGCGCGCAGGGTCAGGCCGGCGCGGTCGACATAGTCTTCATGGCAGATCGGTTTGGTCTGGTGCTGTGCGCCCAGGCGACCGAACGATTCATTGCGAAAACTCGCCGAGTGGCGCGCCGCGAAGCGCAGCGCGCCGAGCTTGCTTGCGTCGTAGCTCTCATGGCGGACTGACAGCGAGCCGGTGTTGAATTCGCCGACGAAGATGCGCGTGTCCATCACGCAGTCGGAGCGTTCCAGGTCCATGCCGCCGGTGCGTGACGGTTCGCTGCTGCCCCAGCAGCGCATGAAGCCATCGGCAGGAACCGGCACGCGGTAGCGCACATGGGTCGCGGGTTTGAATCCCTGCTGGATGAAGCGCTCGGTCAGCACCTCCTGGTGGGCCAGCAACTGGTCGCGCACCGCGGCGTGCGCAGGAATTTCGAGCTGGCGCGCGCCGCGGCCGCGCTGCATCAGGGCCGTGGCAAAGGTGGCCGGCACCAGGAAGCTGACCTGTTCACCGTCGACCCGGCGTGCCACGTTCACGCCGACGACGCGCCCTTCCTGGTCGAGCGCCGGCCCGCCGCTCATGCCGCCGCTCAGCGCGCCGCCGAAAAAGATCTGCGGGTAGAAGCTGCGCTTCACCATGCCGTTGTAGTTGCCCTCGGTCACGGCGAAGCCCACATCGAGCGGGTTGCCCAGCGAGTAGATGCGTTCGCCCTGGGCCAGCGCGCGAGTTTCGTCGCGAAAGGCGAGCGCATCGAACGAACGGGAGGGCGCGTCGCCGGCCTTGAGCAGCGCTAAGTCGTGCAACACATCGATTTGCAGGATGCGCACCGGCGCCTCGCGCCCGTCCGCGGTGACGTAGACCAGGTCGTGCCGGTCGGGCTTGAGCGCGGCCTCGCTGATCACATGAAAGTTGGAGATGATCAAGCCGTCATTGGTGACAAAGAAGCCCGAACCGACCGAGGTCTGGCTTGCGCGGCCCTTCAGCACGGTGCGAATCTGCACGAGTTGCGAGCGCGCCTGCTCGTAGACCTTGCGCGCCGACAGCGACACGCCGGGCGCCGCGGCGGGGGACGACCCGGCAGCGTCGGCAGTGGCCGGCGCCTGCGCCGAAGCCACGGTCACACACAGGGAGGTGAGCAGCGGCGCGGCCCAGCGGGGAAGGTTCATCGCGCCGGATTTTACGGTTGCACGATCGACCCTCCACGGCAAAGGCGTCGTGCAGCAAGTCACGTTCGCTGCGCGCGCACGGCGCCAATGAAATGCCTCGTCACGTCAGTAGCGACTGCGAAGCGCACGAGCGATGTGCCCCGGACGAAGATTGAACTGTGCGGCTTGCCAGCTGCTCGGCTCTCGGAAACTCCCATGTCGATACGCGTCACGCCCAGCTCCACGATGACCCTCAGCGCTGTCAGCGCTGCCTTGATGATCGCTTGCGCAGGCACCGCGGACCACGATGCGCTGCCCTTGAGCAGCCAAACCGCGACGCAATACTCGGCCAACGCCAGCATGATCGGCGCCGACGCGAGCAGCGCGCTCGACGCCACGCTGTCGACCGCCATGCGACTCGTGACGGCGACGTCCAGCGCATCGAAGGCGGGGCGCAAGCAGGCCCGGGCGACCGGAAAGCAAGGCTTGAACTGCGCCGGTGGCGGCCAGGCGACGATGACGATCAGCGGCGCCGACGCGGCGCAAGAACTCAACGGCCAACTCGACGCCGGTGAGGTGTACCAGATCGCCTTCGTCGATTGCCGGGCCGGTGCCGGGCAGACATTGCTGGACGGGAACGTCACGATGACGGTGGTCGGCAACGGCGGCGCTGTGGTGTCTGTGACCGTGTCGACGACCACCTTGATTGCCACATTGCCGCGCGGTAAGCTTTGGTTCATCGGCAGCGCCGCAGTGCAGCGCAGCAGCGTGGTCAACGGTAGCGGCAGCAGCGTGACCACACGCGTGACGGCGGCCAGCCTGAACATCAGCACAGACTTCAACGGCCGAACCGGCAACTTCACGCTGAGCGACGTCGACCTGACGCGCCAGGCGAGCCTTGCCGCGGGCGTGCTGGTTTCCGCCAGCATCAGCGGCACGCATTCGCTGTCAGGAACGATCGGCGGACAAACTTTCGACTACGCCGTCGCGACCCAAGGTGGCGCCGCGTTCAATTCGATGGGCGCACCGACCCAGGGCACCTGGGTGCTCACGCTGGCGCAGCAGATCGTCACGATCGGCGTCGAGAACGCGACCGCGACGATCGACATCGACGAAGGCAAGGACGGCAGCGTCGAGCGCAGCTTCGCCGTGCCGATCGCGCTGCTGACGGCCGACGCTGGGTAAGCGCGCGCCGCACTGCGGCGCGATTCAGCGCCCGGCTTGCTACAGTCGGCCCCTGTGATTCGCAGGGGATCGACCATGCAGCGCCGCCAATTCATCGCCTCCACCACGGCACTGGTTGCCATCGCCAACTCCTCGGGCTTGCGCGCCCAGGCACTCGAAAAGCCGGCGTTGACGATCGCGGTGGGCGGCAAGAACCTGTTGTACTACCTGCCGCTCACGGTGGCGGAAAGCCTGGGCTACTTCAAGCACGAAGGCTTGGACGTGACGATTGCCGACTTCGCCGGCGGCTCGCGCGCATTGCAGGCGGTGGTGGGCGGCAGCGCCGATGTCGTGTCCGGCGCGTTCGAGCACACGCTCAACATGCAGGCCAAGGGCCAGGCGCTGCGCGCCTTCGTGCTGCAAGGGCGGGCGCCGCAGATCGTGTTCGGCATCAACCCGAAAACCATGCCGGACTACAAGGGCCTGGCCGATCTGAAGGGCAAGAAGATCGGCGTCACCGCGCCGGGCTCGAGCACCAACGTGATGGCCAACTTCGTGATCGCGAAGGCGGGCTTGAAGCCCAGCGATGTCAGCATCATCGGCATCGGCGCCGGCAATGGTGCGGTGGCAGCGATGCGCTCCGGCCAAATCGACGCGATCAGCAACCTCGACCCGGTGATCACGCTGTTGCAGCGTTCGGGCGATCTGAAAGTGATCAGTGACACGCGCATCGTCGCCGAGTCCGACAAGGTGTTCGGCGGGCCGATGCCCGCCGGCTGCCTGTACGCGCCGATGGCGTTCATCACGAAGAACCCGGCCACCACGCAGGCCCTGGCCAACGCGATCGTGCGCGCGAACAAGTGGATCCAGGCCGCCGGCCCCGGCGACATCATCAAGGCCGTGCCCGAGAGTTATCTGCTCGGCGACCGGGCCGTCTACATCGATGCGTTCCTCGCGTGCAAGGGCGCACTGTCCGCCGACGGGATGATTCCCGAGGCGGGCGCAGCAACGGCGGTGCGCGCCCTGCAAAGCGCCGATGCGACGCTTGCCGACGTGAAGTTCGACTTGGGCACGGTATTCACGAACGACTTCGTGAAGAAGGCGAACGCGAAGTATCCCAAGAGCTGAAGGGGTTGAGGGCATCAAGGCCGACCCCCGGCGACTCCCGGCGACACGCAGCGAGCGATGACCGCGCTTGACCCAAACCCCCCGGCGTTGACGCTCGGCGCAGTGACTTGCACCTTCGCGGCGCGCCCGTCCGCGCAGCCGGCCTTTACGGCCGTGCGCGACGTGAGTTTGCACGTGGCGGCGGGCGAGTTCGTCAGCGTTGTCGGACCCACCGGCTGCGGCAAGAGCACCTTGCTCAATGTGGCGGCTGGGTTGCTGGAGCCGAGCTCCGGCCGCGTCGAAGTGTTCGGTGCGCCGCTCGCCGGCATCAACCGACGCGCCGGCTACATGTTCCAGACCGAGAGCCTGATGCCCTGGCGCACCGCGCTGCAAAACGTGATGGCGGGGCTGGAATTTCGCGGCGACGCCGACGCACGCAGCCAGGCCGAAGCTTGGCTCAAGCGCGTGGGCCTGGGCGGCTTTGGCGACCGCTATCCGCACCAGCTTTCCGGGGGCATGCGCAAGAGAACGTCGCTCGCACAGACGCTCGCGCTGGACCCGGACCTGATCTTGATGGACGAGCCGTTTTCGGCGTTGGACATTCAGACGCGGCAGTTGATGGAAAACGAACTGCTCGAGATCTGGTCGCGCAAACGCAAGGCGGTGCTGTTCATCACGCACGACCTGGACGAGGCGATTGCGCTGAGCGATCGCGTCATCGTGCTCAGCGCCGGGCCGGCGTCGCGCCCGATCGGCGAATTCGCGGTCGACCTGCCGCGCCCGCGCGACGTGGCCGAAGTGCGAACCGCGCCGCGCTTCATCGAACTGCACCGCGCGATCTGGGCGGTGCTGCGCGACGAGGTGCTCAAGGGCTACCAGCAGCAGTTGGCCGCTTGACGGCTCCACCTCACGATGGGCTTGTGGAACTTTCTTCGGCCCCGCGCGGGCAACCTGCGAGTCTGGCAGGTGGCCGTGCTTGCCGCGGTGTTCGGGCTGTGGCACCTGCTCACGACACCGGGGCTGGTGCGGCCGCTACTGTTCGAGAACGACCGCCAGGCGGCGTTCTTCTTCGGCGAACCGCTGAAGATTTTTGGCCGCATCTGGGCCTGGTTCGTCGTCAACGCAGACATCTATCCGCACCTGTGGGTCACGCTGCTCGAGACGGCGCTGGCCTTTGCGCTCGGTACCGCGCTGGGGCTGGGCATCGGCTTGTGGCTCGCGCTGAGCCCGTTGGCCGCGGCGATTGCCGACCCCTACATCAAGGCGCTGAACAGCATGCCGCGCGTCATCCTCGCGCCGATTTTTTCGGTGTGGTTCGGGCTGGGCCTGGCGAGCAAGGTGGCGCTGGGCGTGACACTGGTTTTTTTCATCGTGTTCTTCAACGTCTACCAGGGCGTGAAGGAGGTCAGCCCGGTGGTGCTGGCCAACGCTCGCATGCTGGGCGCCTCGCGGCGCCAGCTGCTGCGCCATGTGTACCTGCCCAGCGCCACCGCCTGGGTGTTCAGTTCGCTGCACACGAGCGTCGGCCTGGCGTTCGTCGGCGCCGTCGTCGGCGAATACCTCGGTTCGTCGCGCGGCGTGGGCTACCTGATTCTTCAAGCCGAGGGCGCTTTCGACATCAACACCGTGATGGCGGGGATCCTGGTGCTGACGGCGTTCGCGCTGCTGCTTGACGCGAGTGTCAGCCGTGTCGAGCGCCGCTTGATGAAGTGGCAGCCGCGGGCCGGCGAGACGGAAAAGATCTGAATGCCCGAGCCCGCTGCGCAGGCCGAATCGTCCGTACCCGCCACCGGTGACCCCGCGTTCATCCGGGTGCGCGGCGCGCGTACCCACAACCTGAAGAACATCGACGTCGACATTCCGCGCAACAAGCTGACCGTGATCACCGGGCTGTCGGGCTCGGGCAAGAGTTCACTGGCGTTCGACACGCTGTACGCGGAAGGCCAACGCCGCTACGTCGAGAGCTTGAGCGCCTACGCGCGCCAGTTCTTGCAGTTGATGGACAAGCCCGATGTCGACAGCATCGACGGCCTGAGCCCGGCGATCGCGATCGAACAGAAAGCGACTTCGCACAACCCGCGCTCGACGGTGGGCACCGTCACCGAAATCCACGACTACCTGCGCCTGCTGTACGCGCGCGCCGCGACGCCCTACTGCCCGGACCACCAGCTGCCGCTGCAAGCGCAAAGCGTCAGCCAGATGGTCGATGCCGTGCTCGCGCTGCCCGAGGGCACGCGGCTGATGGTGCTGGCTCCGGTGGTGCGCGACCGCAAGGGCGAATTCGCCGAGCTGTTTGCACAAATGCAGGCGCAGGGCTTCATCCGCTTTCGCGTCGATGGTCGAACCGTCGATGCCGCCGAGTTGCCGAAGTTGAAGAAGACGGAGAAGCACGACATCGATGTCGTGATCGACCGGATCAAAGTGCAGCCCGGCCTGCAGCAACGCTTGGCGGAAAGTTTCGAAGCCGCGCTGCGCATTGCGGACGGGCGCGCGTTGGCGGCAGAGATCAGTGCTTCGGAGGCCGGCGACGCACCGCGCGAGCACCTGTTTTCGAGCAAGTTTGCCTGCCCGCTGTGCAACTATTCGCTCGCCGAACTCGAACCGCGCTTGTTTTCGTTCAATTCGCCGGTCGGTGCGTGCCCCACTTGCGCGGGCCTGGGACAGACGACGGTGTTCGACCCCGAGCGCGTGGTCGCCTTCCCGACACTGAGCCTGGCCAGCGGCGCCGTCAAGGGCTGGGACCGGCGCAACAGCTACACGTTTTCGATGCTGGAGAGCGTGGCCAGGCATTGCGCTTTCGACATCGACACCCCGTTCGACGCGCTGCCCGAGCCGGCGCGCCAGGTGCTCTTGTACGGCTCGGGCGATGAGGCCATCGAGTTCGTCTACGAAGCCGAGGGTGCAGGCGGGCGCAAGCGCAGCGTCAAGCGATCGCACCCGTTCGAGGGCATCTTGCCGAACCTGGAGCGGCGCTATCGCGAGACCGATTCGGCGGCAGTGCGCGAAGAACTGGCGCGCTACCAGGCGGCGCGGCCCTGCCCGGAGTGCGCCGGCGCGCGCCTGAAACGCGAAGCGCGCCATGTGTTCCTGGCCGGCTCGCAAGGGGGTGAGCCGCAGGCCATTTACCAGGTGGAGCACTTCACCTTGCGCGAATGTCTGGAGTACTTCAGGACGCTCACGCTGCACGGCGCCAAGGCCGAAATCGCCGCGCCGGTGCTGCGCGAGATCCGCTCGCGGCTGAAGTTCCTGAACGACGTGGGGCTGAACGACCTGAGCCTGGATCGCAGCGCCGACAGTCTGTCGGGCGGCGAGGCGCAGCGCATCCGGCTCGCGTCGCAGATCGGCTCGGGTTTGACGGGTGTGCTTTACGTGCTCGATGAGCCGAGCATCGGCCTGCACCAGCGCGACAACCAGCGCCTGATCGGCACGCTGCGCCATCTGCGCGACATTGGCAACACGGTGATCGTCGTCGAGCACGACGAAGACGCGATCCTGCAAGCCGACCACGTGGTCGACATGGGCCTGGGGGCCGGCGTGCATGGTGGGCGCGTGATTGCGCAGGGCGCGCCGCGGGCCGTGATCGAGCACCCCGAGTCGCTCACCGGGCGCTACCTGTCGCGCGCGCTGCGCATCGAAGTGCCGAAACGCCCGCGCGTGCCCAACCCGGTCGCGGCGCAGCCTTTTGTCCGGATCGTGAATGCGCGAGGCAACAATCTCAAAGGGGTCACGGTGCAGATCCCGATCGGCCTGTTGACCTGCGTCACCGGCGTCTCCGGCTCGGGCAAGAGCACGCTGGTGAACGACACGCTTTACGCCAGCGTCGCGCGCAAGCTCTACGCGAGCCACGTCGAGACCCAACCCTGCGACGCGATCGAAGGGCTGGACGCCTTCGACAAGGCGATCAACGTCGACCAGAGCCCGATCGGCCGCACGCCGCGCAGCAACCCGGCCACCTACACGGGCCTGTTCACGCCAATCCGCGAGCTGTTCGCTGAAATGAACACGGCGCGCGAACGCGGTTACGGCGCGGGACGCTTCAGCTTCAACATCGCCGGCGGGCGCTGCGAGGCCTGCCAGGGCGACGGCGTGCTGAAGGTCGAGATGCACTTCCTGCCCGACGTCTATGTGCCTTGCGACACCTGCCAAGGCCGGCGCTACAACCGCGAGACGCTCGACGTGCTCTACAAGGGCAAGAACATCACCGAAGTGCTGGCGCTGACGGTGGAAGAAGCGCATGGCCTGTTCAACGCCGTGCCGAGCATCGCGCGCAAGTTGCAGACGCTGCTCGATGTGGGGCTGGGCTACATCCAGCTCGGCCAGAGCGCCACCACCCTCAGCGGTGGCGAAGCGCAGCGCGTCAAGCTCGCGCTCGAACTCTCCAAGCGCGACACCGGGCGCACGCTGTACATCCTGGACGAGCCGACCACCGGCCTGCATTTCGCCGACATCGCGCTGCTGCTGCGCGTGCTGCATCAACTCGTGGACGCCGGCAACACGGTGATCGTGATCGAACACAACCTGGACGTGATCAAGACGGCGGATTGGATCGTCGACATGGGGCCCGAGGGCGGCGCGGGCGGCGGCGAAGTGGTCGTTTGCGACACGCCGCAGGGCGTGGCGCGGCACCCATCGAGCTACACCGGGCGCTATCTGGCGCCGCTGCTTCGGGGCTGATTGGCGTCGTGGCGAAGGCAGGCGCAAGGGCCGCGCGCCGGGCAGTGCGCCGAGCCGCTTAGACTGCGCCTGTCGCATTTCGCGCTGGAGTCCGCCATGCCCTTGACCGTTGACTACTACTTTGCGCCGCAATCGCCCTATGCCTACCTCGGCCACGAGCGCTTTACCGAGCTGATTCGCGGCGCGGGAGCGATAGTCAATGTGCGGCCGATCGATCTCGGCGGCAAGATCTTCCCGATCTCCGGCGGGCTGCCGCTCGCCAAACGCGCGCCGCAGCGCCAGGCCTATCGCTTGGTCGAGCTGAAGCGCTTCAGTGAACACTTGAACCAGCCGCTGAACCTGCACCCGAAGTTTTTTCCGGTGCCCGGCGACGAGGCGGCCAAACTCATCATCGCCGTCGACGGCCAAGATGGCACTGGCGCCGCGCTCGCGCTCACCGGCGCGATTCTTCGCGGCGTGTGGGCGCAAGAGCGCAACATCGCCGACGCGAACGACCTGGCGAAGATCCTGTCGGAACAGAAGCTGCCCGAACGGCGCCTGGACGACTCGCACGCGGCGAGCGTGCAGGAGCTCTACCACGCCTACACGCAGCGTGCGATCGAGACAGGCGTGTTCGGCGCTCCGAGCTACGTGATCGACGGTGAAATTTTCTGGGGCCAGGACCGGCTCGATTTCGTGCAGCGCCGGCTGGCGCGAGGGGATTGAGGCATGCAAGAACGATTGGAGTTGATCGCGGCCGACGGCCACCGTTTGGCCGCGAACCTGGCGCTGCCCAAGACCAAGGCGCGCGGCGCGCTGGTCGTGGTGCAAGAGATCTTCGGCGTCAATTCGCACATCCGCGCCGTCGCGGACGGCTTTGCGGCTGACGGCTACCTGGTCGTCGCGCCCGCCCTGTTCGACCGAGTCGAGCGCAGCGTCGAACTCGGATACGACGCGGCGGACATTGCGCGTGGCCGCGCGCTGAAAGACGCCAGCCCCACCGACAAGGCGCTGCTCGACCTGCAGGCGGCCGTGGCCGCAGCGCGCGCGCGGCTCGGGCCGAACGGGCGCGTGGGCATGGTGGGCTACTGCTGGGGCGGGCTGCTGAGCTGGCTCGCCGCGTGCGAACTCGACGGAATTGCCGCCAGCGTGCCGTACTACGGCGGCGGCATTCCCGATCACGCGGCGCGGGCGCCGCGCTGCCCGGTGCTGGCGCATTTCGGCGAGCGCGATGCGCTGATTCCGATGGCAGGTGTCGAAGAATTACGCCGCCTGTACCCCGGCATCACGGTTCAGCTGTACCCGGCCGGCCACGGCTTCAATTGCGACCAGCGCGGCTCGTTCGACGCAGCCAGCGCGACCTTGGCGCGCCAACGAAGCTTGGCGTTCTTTCGAGAGCATGTCGGCTGAGCTGAGCCCGCGCGTGACAACCACGCTACGCTGTCTCGGCGTCGCCTGGCTGGCCGCGCTGGCCTTGAACACGTTCGCTGAGCCTTACCGCGGACCGCTGTTCGACGCCCACCTGCACTACAACGACGAGGCGTGGCAGTCCGCGCACCCCGTCGCCGACGCGCTCGGGCGCATGCAGCGCAGCGGCGTGCGCGCGATCGTCGCGAACAGCCGGCCCAACGACGGCACGAAGACGCTCGCCGCAGCGCGCGAGCTGACCCAGGCGGCCGGCGTGACGGTGGTGCCGTTCATTCGCCTGTACCGCAACCGTGCCGACTACAACTCGTGGTTCCAGGACGAGAGCATCTACCAGATGGTGCTGAGCGAAATCAGCTCCGGTACGCCGGCCGGGCCCTACCGGGGCCTGGGCGAATTTCATCTCTACGACAGCGCCAATGCGAACGGCCCTGTGGCGCGCAAGCTGATGCAACTCGCGCAGGACAAGGGCCTGGCGGTGCTGGCCCATGTGGATGACGTGGCGATCGACCTGCTGATGGCGCCTGCACCGAACGCGCGGCTGATCTGGGCGCACAGCAGCATCGGCGGAGCGCCGGTAAGCCGGCTGCGCGAGCTGCTGCGCCGCTATCCGCTGCTGATGGGCGAGTTGTCGTACCGGCCGGGCTTGACGCAAGGCAGCGGCCGGCTCAGCGCTGAGTGGAAGCTGCTTCTGAGTGAGTTTCCGGCCCGCTTCATGGTCGGCTCGGACACCTGGGTCAACCAGCGCTGGCAGGGCTATGAAGCCTTGATGCAAGAGGCGCGCGAATGGCTAGGTGACCTTGACCCCGCGATCGCGAAACGCATCGCCTGGGACAACGGCGCGGCGCTGTTCGGTTTGCCCACACCGCGCTGAGCTTCACCGTTCGCGCCGCGGGCGGGCGCAATCCGAGGCCAAACACGAGGCGAATCCGAGGCGAAAAAAAGCCGGCGTCGCGCGCCGGCTTGCAGCTAAGCCTTGCGGCTTACTTCAGATGCGCGTTGATCAGCTTGGTCATCTCGAACATCGAGACTTGCGCCTTCTTGAAGATTTCCTTCAGCTTGGCGTCGGCATTGATCATCGTGCGCTTCGTCGCGTCTTGCAGGCTGTTTTTCTTGATGTAGTCCCACACCTTCTTCGTCACTTCAGTGCGGGGCATCGGGTTCGCACCGATCACCGCGGCCAGCATCGCGCTCGGCGTCATCGGCTTCATGAAGGCGGCGTTCGGGGTGCGCTTCTTCGCTGGAGCCTTCGCCTTTTTCGCTGCCGCCTTCTTGGCCGGAGCCTTCTTGGCCGGAGCCTTCTTCGCTGCCGCCTTCTTGGCCGGAGCCTTTTTCGCTGCCGCCTTCTTGGCCGGGGCCTTCTTCGCTGCTGCTTTCTTCGCAGCCTTCTTCGCAGTTGCCATGTCAATTCACTCCATCAAGTAGGTTGTTGATGTGCTCGGGTTGGGCGAGAGCCGCATGGGTTCTCATTTCTCCATAGCACCGTGCGGGGCGAATGGTACTGCGTGAATGCGCGGTTGCAAAGCGGTTTTCACTCTGAAAGCACGCAATTCTTCGAGGAGAGAGGCGCTTTTGTCGCGCTCACGCGTCAACGCGGGTCTCGAATCGCGATCGCGCTATGCTGCGCGGCATGTTGAAAATCCTGCTCCGCTGGCTGCTGCTCGCCTGTGCGCTGTTGCTCGTGGCGAACCTCTACCCCGGGGTCGTCGTCAAGAATTTCGGTGCCGCGATGCTCGCGGCGCTCGTGCTCGGCCTGCTCAATTCGCTGCTGCGGCCGGTGCTCGTGCTGCTGACGCTGCCGGTCACGCTGCTGACGCTCGGCCTGTTCTTGTTCGTCATCAACGCGCTGATGTTCTACTTCGCCGCCCATTTGCTCGACGGCCTGCAAGTGGCCGGCTTCTCCGCGGCCTTGCTGGGCTCGCTGATCTACAGCCTGTGCGGCATGGTGATCGACACCGCGATCGAACGGCTTTTCGCGCCGCGCCGCTGACCGTCGACATTGGCCCGGGCCTGAATGGCTGGGCGCCGCATGCGCCCGGTTCAACGATTCTCAGTCGCGGCGCGCTCGTCGGCGGCGATCTGCCGCCGCTGGCCTTCGACGTCGCGCAGACGCGCGTCGATCACGGACGCTTCGATGAAATCGATGTTGCCGCCGGCGCGAACGCTGCGCTGTGCGGCACGCAAACGATCGGCCGCGCCATTCAGATCCCCCAGCGCAAGGCGCACCTCGGCTTCGGCGCGCATCGCCCGCAGCGGCTGACCGAGCCGCCCCCAGGCCTGGCCCAGCAGGGTCCAGGCGGCGGCATCGCGCGGGTGCAGCGCGAGCCAGGTCTGCAGCGGGTCGACGTTTCGTTTCAGCGCCGCTGCGGCATCGCCGGTCGCGCCAGTCGCGCCGGTCGCTGCGGAATTCGCCAGCGCCACCTGCGCCTCGAGCAGCATCACGGGGCGCGACGGAGTTTCGGAAAACGGTTTGAGCACGGCGGCAGCACGAGCTGTGTCGCCGCGCGCGAACAGGGATTGCGCGACGAGCAATCCGATGGTGCGTGCGGCTCGGGGCTCACCGGGCTGGGCCGCCGCGAGGCCGAGCGCTTGGTTCAATGCGCTGTCGGCGCGAGCCCAGTCGCGAAGCAGTGTCGACGCCAATGCGCTGCTGTAGACGGCGGCAAGGCGCTCGCTCGGTGTGCTGCCGGTGCGGTCGGCGTCCATCGCCTGCCAGCGCCGCAGGGCGTCGACGCGGCTGTCCATCAGCACGCGTGCACGCGCCTGGGCCAGCCCATGCTCCAGGGCGCTGCCCGGCTGCGCCGCTGGGCCCGTGCCGAGCCGGGCTCGCGCCTCGCCGATGCGCTCTGAACTCAGCGGGTGGCTGCGCAGGTAGGGGTAGGCACCGCTGTCGTTCAGGCGTGACGACTGGTCGAGCTTCTCGAACATCGCGGCCATGCCGGCAGGCGCGAAACCCGCGCCGGTGAGCAGCGCGAAGCCGATGCGGTCTGCCTCGCGCTCCATGTCGCGCGAGAAATTCAGTTGGCCCTGGATCGCTGCCGCCTGACCGCCGACGATCAAGGCGTTTGCCGCGTCGGCGGAGTTGCTGCGTGCCGCGGCCAACACGCCCAGGATCAGCGCCGCCGCGCCGATCAGAGACTGGCGCTTGCCCACGGCGATGCTGCGCGCGATGTGGCGCTGCGTGACGTGCGACAGCTCATGCGCCAGCACCGACGCGAGCTCGTCGCGGCTTGTCGTCAGCGCGATCAAGCCGAGGTAGACGCCGATATAGCCACCGGGCAGTGCGAACGCATTGATCGCCCGGTCGCGCACCAGGAACGGCTCCCACGCGAAGCGCTGGTCGAGGTCGGCGGGGATGTTTCCGTTGGCACGCGCCTGCGCGAGCAGCGGCTGCCACAGCGACTCGATGTATTCGAGCAGCACGGGATCGTCGAGGTAATCAGGGTCGCGCCGGATTTCGCGCATCACCTGGTCGCCGAGTTTGCGTTCGGTGCCGATGCCGAAGTCTTCCGATTCCGTGTCCCCCAGCGCCGGCAGGTTGATTTGCGCAACGGCCGGTGCGGCGGTCGCCGCCGCCATCAAGCCGGCGCATATGGCCGCGAGCCAGCGATGGCGCCGGGGGCGGTGGGAGCGAGGACGGGGCGTGGCGGACACGACGGTTCAGATGGGTTGAAGGTGGACGACGCTGCGCGCTGCAGGTCGGCGCGGGTCGGGACGGCCCCCCGTTGGGTGGTGCGACCCAGCAGCGTGGCTATCATGCCGCACATTCGTTTCCCGCATGTTTCCAGCCATGTCCCAAGCCCCTGACTCGCCGCTCACGCACTTCGACGCCCAGGGCCAGGCGCACATGGTCGATGTGTCCGCGAAAGCCGAAACGCACCGAACCGCGCGCGCCAGTGGCGTGATTCGCATGCTGCCGGCGACGCTGGCGCTGATCGAGTCGGGAAACTCGAAGAAGGGTGACGTGATCAGCGTGGCGCGCATCGCGGCGATTCAGGCGGCGAAGCGAACCTCGGAGCTGATTCCACTGTGCCACCCCCTGCCGATCACGCGTGTCGCGGTGGAATTCGAGATCGACAGTGCAGGCTCAGCGGTGCGGTGCACGGCGCAGGTCGAGACACTGGGCCGAACCGGCGTCGAGATGGAAGCCTTGACCGCGGTGCAGATCGGCTTGCTGACCGTCTACGACATGTGCAAGGCCGCGGACCGCGGCATGGTGATGGGCGAGATTCGTGTGCTCGAGAAGCACGGGGGCAAGTCGGGTGACTGGGTCGCGGCGGGCGTTAGCGGAAATCCTTGAACGTGAATTTGCGCTGGGGCGGGGAGCATTGGTATGGCTTGTCGGCGAACGCCACCGCCGCGTCCTTGCACGGCGCGAAGTAACCCTCCGCCTGCGGATTGCGAAACTCTTTCAGGCGCGCTGCAACGTACTTGGCGCGCTCGGTGTCCCCGGTGGCGTGAAGCGCATTTGCCCAGGCCATCATCAGGCGTGTATCGAGAAGGTAGTGGGCGGCGCGCTGTGCGGCCGCCAACGCGATCTGCGGGTCTTCAGAGGTCGTTGCCGCAGCGTAGTCGGCATGGTGCGAAAAGAACACGCTGCGTTGGCCATCGGCAATGCGCTGCGTGAGCGGCGCTGCGTTTGCGGGTGGGGCGAAGATGACCACCACGGACAGGTAGTCGAAGATTGAATAGGCCGAGCCGAGGATCAACAAAACAGCGCTGGCGCGAAAGGGCCATGCCTGACGCCTTGCCGGCGTTGCCACAGGTGAACTCGGGGGGTCGATCGGGTTGCCGAGACACACCCCAAGCGCGAACGCAGCGGGCAGCAAGAAGTATGCGTACCACAGCGGGTATTCGAGCATGCTGTGCATGAGGATCAGCAGCACCATTACGAACGCGGCTCGCTGCGGCGAGGCGGGGTCGCTGCCGCTCACAGGCTGCAGGCAATTGCGCGCTGCGCGCACGACGGCCCAACCCAGCAACCCCAAGACAATGCCCGCAAGCGGCAAGCCGAGTTCGACTGCGAACTGAAGTGGAAGATTGTGGGTGTGGTCGAAGAACGCCACCGGCCTGTTCGGAAACTCCGTGAGCGTCCACGCGAAATTGAACTCGCCGAAACCGACGCCACTCAAGGGGTATTCCTTGATGAGTTCAAGGGTGTTTGCCCAAATGCCGAAGCGTGAGCTCGAGACATCGCCGTCCATGCTGAATCGGCCGGCGCCGCCGAAGGCCCGATGGCTGTGCTCAGCCCAGGACGTTGCGCCGAACCAGAACAAGCCGTAGGCCAACGGCGAGACAAGCAGCGCGCAGCGCGTTGATTTCGCCAGACGGCTGTCCAGCAAGCCCCACAGCGCGAGCAGCAGCGTGCCGAGGAATCCGCTGCGCGAACCGCTCAGTACGACGACGATCAGCATCAGCATCGCGAGGGCGATACTCAGCGAGCGGCGCATTGCACGCGCCTCAGCCAGCCACAGAACGGCGACGATGGCCGACAGCAACAAGCTGCATAGGTGATTCGACTGGCGCAAATTGCCGACAGCACGGCCGTCGACAGTGGCGCGCGCGACCCATCCTCCGTCGGGCCACGCGGGAGCAAGAATCTGAATAAGTCCGATCACGCCGCTCGCCAGCCCGGTGCAGACGAGTGCGACGCAAAACGTCCGGAACAACGTGTCCGCCCGACCCACCCAGG
>JANOLA010000172.1:0-5750 GCA_031419535.1 Burkholderiales bacterium
AAGCTCACGTTCACAGGCATCTGGTCGATGCTCCACGCGCGCGGCTTGGCGGCTGCACCGCGCGAACTGCGCCCGATCACGCGCAGCGCCGGCAGCTCGATCAAGCCTTGACGGTGCAGCATCAGCATCATGCCGCGGCACACCATGTCGCGCAGCGCGCCGTTGGCCTGCACCCAGCTCCAGACCTCGCACAGCTTGATCGACAGGCCGCGACGGCTGAGCTCTGGGTTCTCGGCAATCAGTCGGTGGATGAAGGCGAGATCGTCCTGCGTGATCACACGGTGGCGGTAGCTCAGCGGTTCCTGCATGGCGCGCAGCGTAGTCGAAGCGCGCTTAGAACGCAAGCCCCCCGGGGGCAAGAAAACCGCGCCGTCGCCCCTGCCGTGCAACCGACCTGAACAACTCAGTTCAAATCAAGCAGCCTTGCCGGAGGGACACTTTCTAGCCGTCGCCCCCCACACCACCCACCATGCGGGTCCGCAGTGGGCGGTTCCTTGCGAACCTACTATGACCTCTGCTGACTTCTGCGGCCTCACGCGATGCATCACTGCAGGGCGCGCTGCGTAGCCTGATGGGTCTGTGTCGGTTCGCTCGCATTGAGATCGGACACAGCGATCTCGCGCCTGGTCGTTTCGGGTACGGCATGACTATGCGGTTTCTGTCCGTCACCTCGCACCTCTTGCACTCCGGCTTCCTTCGGACCATTCCTCGCGGAATCGCCCTTGCCTTCGGCTCGTGGTTATCCTTGCTCACGATGAGTCCAAGTCGATACTCCCACAGGGGACTTCCACCCCATAAGTTCGCGCCCATGCTGGGCGCACACCCTTCGTTCCAGCGGACTGCCTTCGGCAGCCGCTGAACTCAACCGTTACCGTGAAAGCCACTAGTCAGGCGGACGCGATTAAGCCTCCCGCAGTAGTACGGGATATGGACAGCCGCTGGGCCCGACCCCTCGAAGTCAGCGGCGCTTCAGTGGCTGGCACCGGTGGCCTGAGACGGCGGCCAGCGGCCGATGGTCTTGAGTTGCTTGATCCAGCGCGGCGCGTTCTTCTTCGCGCTCATGGCGGCGTAGTCGATGTCCTTGTCGATATAGGGCTGGCGTCGGCTGAGCAGCACGAATATCAAGCGAATCATCCTGTGCGCCACGGCGATGATGGCTTTCTTGTGCGACTTGCCCACCATCAGGCTTCGGTACTTGGAGGCCAGCGTGCTCTTGGTCATGCGCGCGGCGTTGGCGCACTCGCACAGGATGAAGCGGATGATCGAGTTGCCGTGGCGCGTGCGGCCCGACTTGCGCTTGCCCGCGCTCTCGTTGTTGCCCGGACTCAGCGCGGCCCAACTGGCCAGACGCTGGGCACAGCCAAAGCGTGCCATGTCGTCGCCGATCTCGATGAGGATCAGCGCGGCCGCGATCTCGTCGATGCCCGCAATGGTCTGCAGCAACTGGTGTGCCAGCAGCGTCTCGATGTGGGCATGAATGTGCCCCAGCACGAACAGGTGCCGTGCGCTGAGATCGCCTTCCAGGCTGGCGCTGAGGTCTTCGAGCTTTTGCTTGAGCTTGCCGCGAGCCAAGCTGAGCATGTCCTGGATGGGTTGCTGCGCAATCAGCGCGTTGACCATCGAGCGGGCCGACACGCCGTTGATATCGCTGACCACGCCGCCGAGCTTGATGCCCCCGTCGTCCAGGGTCTTGTGCAGCCGGTTGATCTCGCTGGCGCACATCGCGCTGAGCTTGCGCCGGTAGCGCGAGACCAGGCCCAGCTCGCGCAGGTCCTTCGGGGGAATGAAGCTGGCCCGAACCAGACCGAACCGCGCCAGCACGGCCAGCCATTCGCTGTCGGCCATGTCGGTCTTGCTCCCGGGCAAATGCTTGATCATGTGGGCGTTGACCACCCACGCGGGGATGCCCGCGTTCTCCAGATGCGCGCGCACGCTCTTCCAGTAGACGCCCGTGCTCTCCATGACCACCAGCTGCACGCCCAGTTCGCCCAACCAGGCGGCCAGCGCGCGGCAGTCACGCCGAAAGCCGCCGAACTCGCGCGTGTGGCGCTGCATGGCGCCGTCGGCTTGCTCGATCAGCACGGTGACCACGTGCAGCATGCGGTGCACGTGGATACCGGCCACGCGCCGGTACAAAGCTCGCAATCCAAGGTCTTCCATCTTGACGCTCCTGTGGTTAAAGTGCCATGTGGCACACAGGGCGATCACCTCTTCGGCCGAATGCAAAACGCAATCGCCCGAGGGCTGGAAGACTCCTCGAATCGAACTCGATTCGGGCCTCTTTACCGTTCGTGCTGCAACACGGCCCAGCGGTCCGCGCCATCGCTTCGGCACGCGACGCTGCGGCAGCTGCAGGCGCCGACGATGCGCCGCGCGATGCCGCGAGAATCGCCGCCACCTGCGCGTCCACCTCTTCGATGCGCTCGCCCGGCGCGCGCAGCACCGCCATCAGCGTTCCCACCGGAATCACCGCCTCGGGCTCGACCAGCAGCGCGCGCACCACGCCCTCGCTCCAGCATTCGACGTCGTTCGCCGCCTTCGACGTATCGACGACGGCAATCACCTGCCCCTTGTGAACCGTGTCACCCGGTCGCACCAGCCACTTCAGCAGCTTACCCTCGTCCATGTCGGAGCCGAGCGACGGCAGACGGAATTCAATCATCGTCGGGCGCACCAAGCAGCAGCGCGGGTTGCGCGACCCTCATGATGCAAGCCGAATGGCGCACCACGTTGACCTGGATCAATCCCCTGCGGGCCCCGGCACGCACAGTCAGCGGCGTGATCCAGCCCTGCTTCCCCGGCACCAGGCAGCGCCACGCCTGCGCGGCTGTGCTGCTGGCGTTGCTGCAGGGCTGCTCGACGGTGCGGGTCGACGTGGCGCGCCCGGTCTCCTACGCGGCTGCGCCCAGCGCAGAGACCTCGCTGGGCCGCTCCTACGGCGCGCGCTACCCAGCCGCCGGCGGTGCCTCGGGCGTGCGCCTGCTGGTGTCGGGAAACGAGGCCTTCGTGGCCCGCGCGGCGCTGGCCGAATCGGCGCAGCGCACGCTCGACCTGCAGTACTACGTGGTGGCCCAGGACGCGACGGCCACGCTGTTGCTGTACAGGGCGCTGCTGGCCGCGCAGCGCGGCGTGCGCGTGCGCCTGTTGCTCGACGACATCGGCACCGCGGGCCGCGACTTCGATCTGGCGACGCTGGCGGCGCACCCGAACGTGCAGATCCGCATCTTCAACCCATTCTTGCGGCGCGGCTGGCTCGGCATCTCGCGCCTGTTCGAATTCATCGGCGACAGCGCGCGCCTGAACCGGCGCATGCACAACAAGCTCTGGATCGCCGACAACGCAGCGGCTGTGATCGGCGGTCGCAACCTGGGCGACGCGTATTTCGCGGCGCAGGGCGAAGGCAATTTTGCCGACCTTGACGTGCTGGCCGTCGGACCGGTGGTGGCGCAAGCGTCGGCCAGCTTCGACGAGTACTGGAACAGCGAATGGGCCGTGCCGATCGCGGCCTTCGTCGACGCACCTCCGGCACGCACCGAATGGGACCACGTGGTGGCCGCGTTCGCCGTGCACGCGGCGCGCTTTCGCGACACCGAGTACGCGCGCGGATTGCGCGCCTCCGAGTTCGGCCGCGAGCTGCACGAGGGCCGGCTGGCGTTGATCGCCGCACCCGCCAGCGCGGTCTACGACCCGCCGGCCAAATTGGACAAGAGCGTGGACAAGAGCGCGCCCGCCGTCGAGGCGGGAAGAATTTTCGCCGCGCTGCGCCCCAGGATCGAATCGGTACAACACGAGCTGATCCTGGTGTCGCCTTACTTCATTCCGAGCTCACGCGGCATCACGACGCTGTGCGCACTGGTCCAGCGCGGCGTGGCCGTGAGGGTGCTGACGAACTCGCTCGCATCCACCGACGTGCCCGCGGTGCACTCGGCTTACGCGCGCTATCGGCCGCGGCTGCTGGCCTGCGGCGTGCAGACGCACGAGTTCCGCCCGGCAGCCGGCCGCGGCTTGCGCGCACGCGCCGGGCTGTCGTCGGGCGCGAGTCTGCACGCCAAAGCGATATCGGTTGACCGCAAACACGTGGTGATCGGTTCGATGAACCTGGACCCGCGCTCGCGGCTGTCCAACACCGAGATCGCCGTCACGATCGACAGCACCGAGATCGGCGCCCAGCTCGGCGCGCTGTTCGACGAGGCGACGGCACTCGACCAGGCGTACCGGGTGGAACTCGGCGAGCCTGGCAATGCGCAACCGGCGCTGGTGTGGCACGGCATGGAAGGCGGCGAGCATGTTCGCCATGCCGACGAACCGAATGCGAGCTGGTGGCGCCGCCTCATCGCCGACCTGTTCGCCGCGTTCGCGCCAGAAGAGCTGCTGTGATCAGGGCACCAGGTTGTCGGCCACCAGCTCCAGCAGGCTCTCAATCGGCTTGCTCCACCGCGCCTGCTTCGCGCCCATCTCGAGCGTGATGCGGCATTGGCCGCAACTCGTGACGAAGCGCTCGGCGCCGCTGGCGTCGACCTGCTGCCGCTTCAGCTCGAACACCTTGTGGCGCAGCGGCGCTGCGCGCTGGTTCGACACAACTCCGCCGCCGCCACCGCAGCAAAAGCCCGTGACGCCGTGGTCCTGCAGCTCGATCAGCTCCAAGCCGAGCGCGGCAAGCACGCGCCGCGCCGCCGCCTCGAGCCCGCCGCGGCGAACGATCTGGCACGGGTCGTGGTAGGTCGCGGTGGCGCCGATCCGGTTCAGGCGGATGCGGCCCGACGCCAGCAGCTCGTCGAGGAACTCCGTCATGTGAAGCACGCGCACCGGCAGCGCGGCGCCGTACCACTTCGCCGCCTCCCAGCGCGCCGCGCCGTAGGCGTGGCCGCATTCCGGCAGCAGCACGGTGCTCGCGCCGACCTTCACGGCGGTGTCGATCAGCGCGCGAGTCAGGCGCTCCTGCAACTCGACGTCGCCGTTGTTGAAGCCGATGTTGGACGCGTCGAAGCCGCCTTGGTGCAGGGTCCATTTCGCGCCGATGCGGTTCAGGATCTTCGCCGCGTCGGCAAGCGCCTTGGTGTGCTCGCCCAGCTCGGCGGGGGCAGCGGTCACCAGAATGTCGGCCTGAGGAAGATCGCAGGGAATCGGCACGCCATGCCGCGCCGAAATCTCGGCCGCGATGTCGGGCAGGTCTTCGCCCGGCGTCGCGGTGCTGCCCCACTGGCGTGCCGTGCGGTCCATCAGCGCCAGGCGCTGCGGAACCAGACCGGCCTTGAACATGCCGTGGCGCGCCGTGCGCACGAGTTCGGCGATGTCGATCCCCATCGGGCACACCAGGGTGCAGCGGCCGCACATGTTGCACGAGTCGTAGATCAGCTCCTGCCATTGCTCGAGCTCGGCGATGCTCGGCTTGCGCGCCAGACCCAGCGCGCGCAGCAACGGCGCGAACGGGCTCACCTCGCTCGAATAGGCGCGGCGCAGGGGCTCGAGCTTGTGCACCGGCGTGTATTTGGCCTCGCCGGTGCTCAGGTAGAAATGGCAGGCATCGGCGCACAGGCCGCAGCGCACGCAACTTTCCAGGTGCAGCGCGGCGGTGACGCCGATGTCGCGAACGAAGCTGCGCACCGCGGCGTCGGCACGTGCCGCGTCGTCGGTCGCACCTTGCTTGTCGAAGGCTCGGGCAGGCGTTGCCGGCGTATTCATGTGTCGACTCCGCGATGGCCGAAGCGAATGCCGGTGGCGCCGCGCGAAAATGCGAACAGAAACGCGTG
>JANOLA010000173.1:0-3627 GCA_031419535.1 Burkholderiales bacterium
GTCGTGATGGAGGCGGGCGAGATCGTCGACAGCGGCAAGCACCACGAACTCGTCGCACGTGGCGGGCTGTATGCGCGCCTGGCGGCGATGCAGTTCAGCGCCGAGCCGAACGTCACACCCGCCCCACCCCATGAACCCGACGCCATGCCCGCCAGTGCCGAAGCGGGCGTCGCGGCGCTGCACCGATAATCGCGCCTCTTTTTTTGCGAGCTACGTCCGCCCATGAATCGCCCGGTACGCAACCAGTACGAAGACTTGATGCGCCATGTGCACGAACACGGCGTGGTCAAGGGCGACCGCACCGGCACGGGCACGCGCAGCGTGTTCGGGCATCAGATGCGTTTCGACCTGAGCGAAGGCTTTCCGCTGGTGACGACGAAGAAGGTGCACGTCAAGTCGATCGTGCTCGAGCTGCTGTGGTTCCTGCGCGGCGACAGCAACGCGCGCTGGCTGCAAGAGCGTGGCGTGACGATCTGGAACGAATGGGCCAAGCCCGACGGCGACCTCGGGCCCGTTTACGGCGTGCAGTGGCGCAGCTGGCCCACGCCTGACGGCGGCCACATCGACCAGATCGCCGAGGTGGTGAAGCAGCTCAAGAGCAACCCCGATTCGCGCCGCATCATCGTCAGCGCCTGGAACGTCGCCGAACTGTCGAAGATGGCGCTGCTGCCGTGCCACGCGTTCTTCCAGTTCTATGTGGCCAACGGCAAGCTCTCGTGCCAGTTGTACCAGCGCAGCGCCGACATCTTTCTGGGCGTGCCGTTCAACATCGCGAGTTATGCGTTGCTGACCCACATGCTCGCGCAGCAATGCGACTTGCAGGTGGGCGAGTTCATCTGGGCCGGCGGCGATTGCCACATCTACGACAACCACATCGAACAGGTCGAGCTGCAGCTTTCGCGCCAACCGTTCGCTTACCCGACGCTGCTGATCGGGCGCCGGCCGGAGTCGATCTTCGACTACGCCTTCGAGGACTTCGAGTTCGTGGGCTACGAGCACCACCCGGCAATCAAGGCACCCGTCGCGGTTTGATCGGAAGGGACCATGTTCGACTACATCATCATCGGCGGCGGCTCGGCAGGTTGTGTGCTCGCCGCGCGGCTGAGCGAAGACGCAGACGTCAGCGTTGCGTTGTTAGAGGCCGGCCCGCCCGACAAGAGCGTGCTGATTCACTGCCCGGCAGGCTTGGCGCTGCTTGCGCAGAACGGGCAGGCCAACTGGGCCTTCGAGACCGTACCCCAACCCGGCCTGAATGGCCGGCGCGGTTATCAGCCGCGTGGCATGGTGCTCGGCGGGTCGAGCTCGATCAACGCGATGGTTTATGCGCGCGGCCACAGGAGCGACTACGACGCCTGGGCCGCGCAGGGCAACCCGGGCTGGGCGTTCGACGACGTGTTGACCTACTTCAAACGCGCCGAACACAACGAGCGCGGTGCCGACGCCTTTCACGGCAGCGGCGGGCCGCTGAATGTGATGGACCCGCGCAGCCCGAACCGCTACAGCCAGGTGTTCGTACAGGCCGGCGAACAGGCCGGGTTTCGCCGCAACCACGACTTCAACGGCGCCGAGCAAGAAGGCGTCGGCATGTACCAGGTGACGCACCGCAACGGCGAGCGCTTCAGTGCGGCCAAGGCTTACCTGACACCGAACCTGGGCCGCTCGAATCTCACGCTGCACACCGGCGTGCACGTCACGCGAGTCGTTCTCGACGGCAAACGCGCGGTGGGCGTCGAGTTCCGCCAGGGTGGACAGAACAAGCGGCTCGATGCACGCCGCGAAGTGTTGCTCAGCGCCGGCGCACTGCAGTCGCCGCAATTGCTGATGCTGTCGGGCATCGGCCCGGGCAGCGAGTTGCAGCGCCTGGGCCTGCCCACCCACCACGAGCTGCCAGGCGTGGGCCAGAACCTGCACGACCACCCGGACGTGACCCAGGTCGTGAGCGCACCGCAACTGACCGATCTGTTCGGCATTTCATTCACCGGCGCGATCAACGCCATCAAAGGCATCTTCGAGTGGCGAGCGCGGCGCAGCGGCATGCTGACCACCAATTTCGCCGAAGCCGGCGGCTTCATCAAGAGCCAGCCGGAAGAAGCCATCCCCGACCTGCAACTGCACTTCGTGATCGGCAAGCTCGTCGACCATGGCCGCAAAACCGTGTTCGGCCACGGCTATTCGTGCCACGTGTGCCTGCTGCACCCACGCAGCCGCGGCCGGCTCACGCTGGCGAGCAGCGACCCGCTGGCCGCACCGGCGATCGACCCGAATTTCCTGGCCGATCCGGACGACATGGCGAGGCTCATTCGCGGTTTCAAGCTGATGCGCCACATCCTCGCGCAACCCGCACTCGCCGCCCACCGCGGCAAGGAACTGCCGGCGTCCGCGCAAGCGCAGAGCGATGCGCAGATCGAACAATTCATTCGCAATCACGCCGACACGATCTACCACCCGGTGGGCACCTGCCGCATGGGCAAGGGGCCGATGGACGTGGTCGACGCGCAACTGCGCGTGCGCGGCGTGCAAAGTTTGCGCGTCGTCGACGCGTCGATCATGCCCGACATCGTGGGCGGCAACACGAACGCGCCGACGATCATGATCGCCGAGAAGGCCGCCGACATGATTCGTGCCGGGGCGCGCTGATTCCCCTTGCGACCGAGCGAGGGCGCGACGGGTTATGCGGCCTGGAGCAGGAATTCAACCTTCACCGCTTCATAGGGAAATTCGATAGCGCCCGTTTCAGTGCGATTGAGCAGGCCAGCAGACAGAAGGGCCGTGACATCGCTTTGAACTGAACCGGTCCCCGTTCAGTGGACGCCGCGAAGCACGATGAGCGTTATCCACGGACGGCCGGTTTGGTCGCTTGCGACGAAACCGAACCGGCCGGCGGTGGGTAACGCGGTGCCACCCATTGCGGATACGCCTTGGCCCTTGGTTTCGCTCATCGCCCAGCCCACCAGCTTGCGTGCGTGCAGGTCCAGCACCCTGCTTTCATAGGTCCTCCAAGAAGTCAAAACTAACAGACTTCGTGGCGTCCGTTTTGGGGGGACCAGTTCACTGTCGCGCAGTTCGGGTATATAGCGCGTCAGAAGGTCGTCGACGCTGGAGATGTAGCCGTCCTTGATCGCGATGCCAACCAGCGTACTGGTCAATGACTTTGCCACGGAGAAGGACACCCAGCGCCCTGTGGCGCTGTGGCCAAGCGCATAGCGCTGCAGGCGCACCTTGCCGTCGTGCAACACGACAATGCCGGCCAGCTTGAAGTCGCCAATGTTTCGCTGAAGTTGCGTTGCACCCTCACCGCCGGGCTAAAACGTGGGCAGTGGAGTGCCTTCTGGCAGTGGACGCACCTGCTTGCCGCGCGCGATGCTCCGTGCGGCAAAAACCCGATCCCAGTTTGCGAACCCGAACTCACGCTCTGCCTGGTTCCAAGTGATCCGAGGGCGACGCAGCGATTGCGGGTCAATTTCGGGCGGCGGCACGCTTTGCGCAAACGATGCACTCGAGAGAGCGGCTACGAGAGCGACTGGGAGAAAACGGACAAGGGGTGACACTTGAAGGCCTCCAGGGGGTTAGGCGCGCTCTTCGCGGCTTGCCTTGGGCGCCTGCTTCTTGAGCTGGCGTTCATGCGAC
>JANOLA010000174.1:0-2434 GCA_031419535.1 Burkholderiales bacterium
GCCACGCCGACTACCAGACCATCATCGCGAAAATCAAGAAGTTCGCCGGCGAGGGCAAGAAGACGGCCGGGGTGTCGACGATCAACGGCGACTCGAACGTTCCGTTCTACAAGGAACTCGGCAACCAGGGCCTGAAAGCGACCGACGTTCCCGTGGTCGCGTTCTCGGTGGGTGAAGAAGAGCTGCGCGGCGTGGACACCAAGCCGCTGGTGGGCCACCTGGCGGCGTGGAACTACTTCCAGTCGATCAAGAACCCGACGAACGACGCCTTCATCAAGAAGTGGAGCGACTACGCCAAGGCCAAGGGCATCGCCGGCCACAAAGACAAGGCGCTGACGAACGACCCGATGGAAGCCACCTACATCGGCATCTACATGTGGAAGCAGGCCGTCGAGAAGGCGAAGAGCACCGACACCGACAAGGTGATCGCCGCGATGGCCGGCCAGACGTTCACCGCGCCGAGCGGCATCACGTCGACGATGGACGCGAAGAACCACCACCTGCACAAGAGCGTGTTCATCGGCGAGATCAAGGCCGACGGCCAGTTCAACGTGGTGTGGAAGACCAAGGGCCCGGTGCAAGCCGACCCGTGGAGCGACTACATCGCCGAGAACAAGGGCAAGGTCAACGAGCCGTTGTTGGCGAAGAAGTAAGCGGTATTCCATGCACCACCGCGGGGGCCTCTTCGGAGGCCCTTTTATCGCCTGCTTGCTGAGCCCCTTCGTCGGCGCTGTCGTCGGCGTTGTCGTCCGGCCGTTCGTCGCCTGGGCGCTCGCCTGCTACGTCGCGTTGGCGGCGTGCGGCGGCGCGGCACACGCGCTCACGCCGGAGCAGGCGTATCGCATCGCGTCGGGCGAGAGCGAAGAGCGGCTCGCGGCGTTGAACGAAGCGGTGGCCGCCGCCGACCCCGCGCTCGGGCCCTTCGTGCAGGCGATCCTCGCCGATGAAGTGAAAACCGCCGGTGGGCGCGCGTTTGTCGTTCGCGGCGGCAAGGCGGCGGAAGCTTCGAGCGGCAGCGCAGCGGCATTGCCGACCGACGCCGAGGACGTGATCAACATCAACCGCATGCGCCGCGAATTCGAAGGCGCGCTGGCGGCACTCGCCTTGTTCTCGCCGAACCGCGAGGCACGCGCCAAGGCGATCACGGAATTGAAAGAAGGCGCCGACGAAGCCAAGCTGGTGCTGATCGAAAAGGCCGAAGCCGCCGAAACCGACAATCAACTCAAAGGCCAGCTCGCGCTGCTGAAGGCGACGCTGCTGATTTCTTCAACGGACAAGGCGAAGCGCTTGTCCGCCGCGAAGCTGCTCGCCGACAGCCCGCAGCCCGCGACACGCTCGCTGCTGATCGAGAAAATCAGCACCGAGCCTGACGGCGAAGTGCGCGCCGCGATGCGCGCCTCGCTCGCGCAGGTGGGCTCGCGGCTCGTGTGGGGAGAGCGCCTGGGCGTGCTCTTTACCGGCATCAGCCTGGGCTCGATCCTGTTGCTGGTGGCGCTCGGCCTGGCCATCACCTACGGGTTGATGGGCGTGATCAACATGGCGCATGGCGAGCTGATGATGATCGGCGCCTACGCGACCTATGTGGTGCAGAACCTGTTCAAGGCCTACGCGCCGGGCATCTTCGACGCCTATGTGCTGGTCGCGATTCCCATGTCGTTCATGACCGCGGCGCTGGTGGGCGCGGCGCTGGAGCGCAGCGTGATCCGCTGGCTCTACGGCCGGCCGCTGGAGACGCTGCTCGCCACCTGGGGCATCAGCCTGATGCTGATGCAGTTGGTGCGCACCCTCTTCGGCGCGCAAAACGTCGGCGTCGAGAACCCGGCGTGGCTGTCGGGCGGCGTGCAGGTGCTGCCGAACCTGACGCTGCCATTCAATCGGCTCGCGATTCTTGCGTTTGCCGCGCTGGTGCTGTTGGGAATGGCGCTGTTGATCTCCAAGACACGCCTGGGCCTGTTCGTTCGCGGCGTGACGCAGAACCGCCGAATGGCGGCGTGCGTGGGCGTGAACACCGCGCGTGTGGACACACTCGCCTTCGCGCTCGGCGCCGGCATCGCGGGGCTGGCGGGTTGCGCACTCAGCCAGGTCGGCAACGTCGGCCCCGATCTGGGCCAGGGCTACATCGTCGACGCATTCATGGTCGTCGTTCTCGGTGGCGTGGGCCAGCTCGCCGGCACCGTCTACGCCGGCCTGGGCCTGGGCGTGCTGAACAAGCTGCTCGAAGGCTGGCAGGGTGCGGTGCTGGCGAAGATCATGGTGCTCGTCTTCATCGTCATCTTCATTCAGAAGCGCCCGCAGGGGATTTTTGCACTCAAGGGGCGGAGTGCTGAGGCATGAGTCTTCGCTTCTTCCCTCTCGGACGGCTGTGGGCTACTGCCGACGTGAAACGCGTGCATAGATCGGCGCGGCGCGGCAGGCGCTGCGCGCAGGAGCCCGC
>JANOLA010000175.1:0-4791 GCA_031419535.1 Burkholderiales bacterium
CTCGCACGATCGGCGCGCATGTCGATCCGGCGCGAAGCTCATCACGCAGCTTTCGAGCTTTCAGCGACGCGATCGTCGAGGCGTGTGCTTGATTCGAAGTGACCATGGACTCGCGTGTCACCGAGTTCCATTGCATCATGCCGGTCGAGAACCTTGGCTCGATGGCCGACCAGACGGTTGCGGCCAAGCTGTCGGCGATGACGCCTGATTTGCCGCTGTTCGTCAACCCGGTACTATTCTTTCGCTGAAGCGCGCAATCTCCACACCATGTACAAGGCCCTCATCGGTGATCTGTTCGCAAGCCCGGCCGAGGCCTGGGTGAACACGGTCAACTGCGTGGGCGTGATGGGCAAGGGCGTGGCGCAGGAGTTCAAGAAGCGCTTCCCCTCGATGTTCGACGACTACCGCGCGCGCTGCGATGCCAAGCAGGTGAAGCTGGGCGAGCCGTATCTGTACCGCGACGCTTCGGGCCGCGCCATCATCAACTTTCCCACCAAGGGGCACTGGCGCTCGCCGTCGAGGTTGGCCGACATCGAGCGCGGGCTCGACTACTTTGCCGCTCATGCGGCTGAGTGGGGTTTGCCGTCGGTGGCGATGCCGCCGCTGGGCTGCGGCAATGGCGGTTTGGAGTGGGCCGAGGTGGGGCCGCTGATCTGGCGCAAGCTGCATGCGCTGCCGATCGACGTCGAGTTGTACGCACCCTACGGCACGCCCAAGTCCGAGCTGGGGCTCGAATTTCTGAGCGCCGCGTCACAGATGTCGCTCGAAGGCAAGGGGCGGCCGGCCGACAAGCTCAACCCCGATTGGGTGGTGCTGATGGAGGTGGTGCGCGAACTCGGCCAGCAGCCCTACGCCAACCCTGTGGGGCGCACGATCTTTCAGAAGATTGCCTACGTCGTTACCGAGATGGGGGTAGCCACCGGTTTCCGCTTTGGCAAAGGCAGCTACGGGCCTTTCTCGTCCGACGTCGGACGCGCCCTGCACGTCTTTGCGAACCGCAACTGGGTCCACGAAGTACCGCTCGGCAAGATGGTGGCACTGCGCGTGAGCGAGCAGTACGAGCGCGATCGCGGCGCCCAGCACGAGACGATCGAGCGCCACGCACGCAAGGTGCACAAGGCGGTTGATCTGTTCAGCCGCATCAAAAGCACCGAGCAGGCCGAGGAGGTGCTGACCGTGCTCTTCGCGAGCCGAGAACTCAAGGGCTTGCGGCCGAACGAGGAAGTAACCGAGCAGCAGCTGTTCGATTACATCCTCGAGTGGAAGAAGACATGGCGTACCGACGAGAAGCGGCATGCCATTGCCAGTGCGATCCGCAACCTCGTCATGCTGGAGTGGATGCGTTTGAGCCCGAGCGAATCGCTCGCATTGGCTGACGAGGAGGTCGTCGAACCTGCGTGAGTGGATCTGGCGCGGCGAGCGTCGCGCCTTCGGCAGCCACGTAGCCACAATCCGGGGCCCGTGCGGCACAATGCAGTGAGTGCAGCCCATTGCACCCCAAACGTCAGAGCGGGGCTACCGTGAACGTCGTCGAGCGCAGCTTTCGTCTTGAGGGGCCGTCAGGGCTCGGAGCCAAACCACGCCCAGAATTGATCGGGCCGGTGCTGACGCATCTGCATGACACCTTGCAAGACGCTGTGCGGATGGGCTTCATGCATTCCAGTCAGGCGCGCGGCCGCATTCCGAAAGGCATCAAGGCGGCGGCGGATGTTCGGTACATCGGCCATTCACAGGCCGACGACAACGCGACGCTGCTGCGTTTCGAGGTTTCACCGTTTGGCGATGTGGCTGCCGACCTGTTCAAGCAGACCAGGTTGTGGGACGACATGCCTACACCGGACCAGACAGCCTTTGAGTTGCTGGGGGCCGCACTCGACGACATCGGCACGCGCCGCGAGGACAGCAATCGCTTCGACCCCGGGCTCCTACGGAGGATTGCACGCTACAAGATCATCTTCCGGCGTGGCCTGTCGAGGATCGTGTTGCCCGACGTCGCGTCGCCGCGCCCCAGTCAGTTTGACGCGGCGGTGATCGATGCGGCGCATGCACTTTCCGATGCCACGCCGCAGTCGCGTCGGGTTCGCGTCAACGGCCGGCTGGACTTGATGGGGGTGAGCCAAGGCGTGATCAAGATCCATGTCGTCGGCGGTGCTGTTGTGACGGCACTGTGGGAGAGTAAGGAGCCGATCGACGAATTGCGCTCGCTGCTGAACCGGGATGTGATTTGCGAAGGCGTCGGTGTGTTCCGCCCTTCCGGCACGCTGCTTCGCATCGATGCCGACGCCATTGCCGCCGCGGGCGCCGGCGATGCGGGCTTTGCGGTCGTGCCGCGCGCAGTGAAGGTCGGGGACATCAACCGACAACTGCTGCTGAAGTCGGGTGAGGATTCGGCTTACCGCGAGTTGCTCGGGTCCATTCCGCCCGAGGAATCCGACGAGGACTTTGCCGCCGCCATAGAGGCTATGAGTTGAGTCAATGGCCGCGCCTGCGTATCTGCTCGATACCGGGATCGTGCTGCTCGCAACACGCGCCAGCAATGCCTCGAAGGTCATCGATGCGCAGTTCGGTCTCAGCGCGTCGAACTTTCGCCCGGCGATCTGCGAAGTGTCCGTCGGAGAATTGCTTGCCTTTGCCAACGCGAACCATTGGGGCGACAAGCGCAAGGCGTCGCTGATGGAGCGCCTGAAGACCAGCCTGATACTCCCAATCTCCCACCCGGGAGTGCATCGGCGCTGGGCGGACATGCAGTCGAAGTTGCAGGGCGCCGGAATCACGGTGGGCCAGAACGACATCTGGATCGCAGCAACGGCCAGCGTGACGGGACTGACGGTGCTCTCGACCGACAAGGACTTCAAGCGCATGGTTACCCACGGGCTTGTTCAAGCCGTGGTTGTCGATCCGAAGTCCGGGGTCGTGTTGCCGTAGTTCGATCGGGTTCCCAAGGACTCAAGCGTGCAGAAGAGGCCGACCCAATGACCTCGTTCACAGAATCTGTAGTCGAGCAGGCTGCACTCGCCTGGCTCGAAAGTGCTGGCTGGCAGGTCCGCAACGGCGCCGAAATCGCTCCGGGCGAACCCGCGGCCGAGCGTGACGACTACGGCCAGGTGGTCCTGGCCCAGCGCCTGCGCGATGCGCTCGCGCTGCTCAACCCGGCGCTGCCCGCCGAGGCGCTGGACGACGCCTTCCGCAAGCTGACGCGGCCCGAAGGGGCGGACCTCATCGTGCGCAACCGCGCGCTGCACCGCCTGCTGGTGGACGGCGTGACGGTCGAGTACCGCGATGCCGAGGGCAGCATCCGCGGCGCGCAAGCGCAGGTGATCGACTTCGATGACCCGCCGGGGAACGATTGCTTGGCTGTGAACCAGTTCAGCGTGGTCGAGAACAAGCACTCGCGGCGGCCGGACGTGGTGCTGTTCGTGAACGGCCTGCCGCTGGCGGTGGTGGAACTGAAGAACGCCGCCGACGAGAACGCCACGATCTGGAGCGCGTACCAGCAGCTCCAGACCTACCAGGCCCAGGTGCCCACGCTGTTCGCGCCGAACGCGCTGCTCGCCGTTTCCGATGGAGTCGAGGCGCGCGTGGGCACTCTCGGCGCCGGACGCGAGTGGTTCAAGCCCTGGCGCACGATCGCGGGCGAGGCCCTGGCCGGTGCGCACATGCCGGAGCTGCAGGTGGTGATCGAAGGCCTGTGCGCGCCGCGGCGCTTTCTCGACCTGCTGCGCGACTTCATTGTGTTCGAAGACGGCGGCGGCCGCATCGTCAAGAAGATGGCGGGTTACCACCAGTTCCACGCCGTGCAGGTGGCGGTGGGCGAGACGTTGCGCGCGGCAGAGCTGCACCTCGCGGCCGTCGGTGCGGCCGCGCCTGAGGGCCGCTATGAGGCAGGCCGCAAGCCGGGCGGCAAGCCGGGCGACCGGCGCGTGGGCGTCGTGTGGCACACGCAAGGCTCGGGCAAGAGCCTGACGATGGCGTTCTACGCCGGCCGCATCATCCGCGAGCGGGCGATGGAGAACCCGACCCTCGTCGTGCTCACCGACCGCAATGACCTCGACGACCAGCTCTTCGCTACCTTCTCGCGCTGCCGCGATCTGCTGCGCCAGCCGCCGGTGCAAGCAGAATCGCGGTCGCACTTGCGCGAGCTGCTCAGCGTGGCGGCGGGCGGGGTGGTGTTCACCACCATCCACAAGTTCTTCCCCGAAGAGAAAGGCGACCGGCATCCGATGCTTTCAGACCGCCGCAACCTCGTCGTGATCGCCGACGAGGCGCACCGCAGCCAGTACGACTTCATCGACGGTTACGCGCGCCACATGCGCGACGCGCTGCCACACGCCTCGTTCATCGGCTTCACCGGCACGCCGATCGAGCTGACAGACGGCAACACGCGCGCGGTGTTCGGCGACTACATCAGCGTTTACGACATCCAGCGCGCCGTGCAGGACGGCGCCACCGTGCCGATCTACTACGAGAGCCGACTCGCCAAGCTTGCGCTCGATGAGGCCGAGCGGCCGAAGATCGATCCCGGGTTCGAAGAGGCGACCGAAGGCGAGGAGGTCGAGCGCAAGGAGAAGCTCAAGACCAAGTGGGCGCAGCTCGAGGCGGTGGTCGGCGCGGAAAAGCGACTCGCGCTGGTGGCCAGGGACATCGTCGAGCACTTCGAGAAGCGGCTCGAGGCGATGGACGGCAAGGCCATGGTCGTCTGCATGAGCCGCCGCATCTGCGTGGATCTCTACACTCAGATTGTCGCCTTGCGGCCCGATAGGCATTCGGATGAGGATGCGGGCGGTCTAGTGA
>JANOLA010000176.1:0-22237 GCA_031419535.1 Burkholderiales bacterium
TCCACCAAGCCCAACGGCTGCCCGTTAAGTTCGATCTCGAAATTGATATTGCGCAGACGGTCGTAGCGGCTAATCTCGGCCGGGCCACTCTCGATGCTGAACGCAGCCACGCTGCTGAGCATGACCGGACCGTGCGTCCCGGGCACCGTGAGCCGCCCCAGCAACTCGAGATCTTCGCGCGCCGCGAGCGGCAATTTGACGACAATCGGCACCTGCCGTTGCGACAGATTCAGTTTTGCCAAACCCTGGTCGTAGTCGCCCGCAGTGGCCATGCGCAAGGTATCGGCGATGGCGGCCGAGGTTACGCCCAGGTCAGCCGCGCGCGCAAAATCGGGCCGCACCGTGATTTCGGGACGCACCAGGCTTGCGGTGGTGGTGACGTTGCCGATGCCGGGAATGGTGCGCAGCTCGCGCTCAACCAGACGCGCGTGATCTGACAACACCTGCCCACTTTCTCCCGCCAGCACCAGGATGTATTTTTCGCTGGAGCCGCCGAAGCCCACCTTGACGCGCGCTCCGGCAATTTGCACCAGCGCTTCGCGCAACTCGCTCTCGACCTGCTGCTTGCTCACGCCCTTGCGATCGCCGCGCGGCGTCATGTTGATCGTCAATGTGGCCTTGCGCACCTCGGCCGCACCGCTGGGAATGAAGGGGTCGGAGCCGGTGCGCCCGCCGCCCACCGCCGTGTAGATCAGCTTCACGTGCGGATGCGCGGCAACGATCTCGCGCGCCTGCTCGGCGAGCGCGAAGGTCTGCTTCAACGTCGCGCCAGGCGGAAGCGAGATCGATACCTGGGTCTGGCTCAGGTCGTCGGGCGGGATGAAACCGGTGGGCAGCAGCGGCACCAGCGCGAGCGAGCCCACCAGAAACGCGGTCGCCGCGAGCGTGGTCTTGATGCGGTGCTTCAGGCACCACGCCACCCAGCCCATGTACCACTGCAACCAGCGCGGCTCGGGGCGGTCTTTCGCTGGGCGCTTGAGCAGGTACGCCGCCATCATCGGCGTGAGCATGCGCGCGACGACGAGCGAGAAGAACACCGCGATCGCCGCGGTCCAGCCGAACTGAACGAAGAACTTGCCCGGCACACCGGCCATGAACGCCGTGGGCAGGAACACCGCGATCAGCGTGAAGGTGGTGGCGATCACCGCCAGCCCGATCTCGTCGGCCGCTTCCAGCGCCGCCTGCATCGGCGTCTTGCCCATGCGCAAGTGGCGCATGATGTTCTCGATTTCGACGATGGCGTCGTCCACCAGAATCCCCACCACCAGCGACAGGCTGAGCAAGGTGACGACGTTGATGCTGAAGCCCATCAGGTGCATCACCGCGAAGGTGGGAATCGCCGACAACGGCAGCGCGGTCGCGGAAACGAACGTGGCGCGCCCCGAACGCAGGAACAGCCACACCACCAGCACGGCCAGTAGCCCGCCCTCGTAGAGCAGCAGCATCGAGCCTTCGTAGTTCTCGACCACCGGGTCGACGAAGTTGAACGCCTCGGTGATCTGGATGTCGGCGTGCGCCGCTTTCAGCTTCTCCAACTGGGCACGCACGCCGTTCGCCACGTCCACCTCGCCGGCGCCGCGCGAGCGCACGATCTCGAAGCCGACGACCGGCTTGCCGTTGAGCAACGCCACGCTGCGCGGTTCGGCCACGGTGTCGCGCACGCTCGCCACCTGGTTGAGGCGAATGCGGCGGCCGTCGGACAGCGCGATTTCGAGGACCGCCAGTTCTTCCGCCGAAGCGACGGTGGCAATCGTCCGCACCGCCTGTTCGGCGCCGCCCAGATCCGCACGGCCGCTCGCCGCTTCCTGCTGCACGCCGCGCAACTGGCGCGAAATATCGGCGGCGGTCGCGTTCAGCGCGAGCAGCCTGGCCGGGTCGATCTCGACGCGCACCTCGCGCGTCACGCCGCCGACGCGCGCCACCGCGCCGACGCCGCGCACCGACAGCATCGCCTTCGTCACCTGGTTGTCGACGAACCACGACAGCGCCTCGTCGTCCATGCGGGTGGACGACACGGTGTAGGTGAGGATCGGAATTCCGGCGAGCTCCATCTTCGCGAGCACCGGGTCGCGCAGGTCGCCCGGCAGATCCGAGCGCACGCGCGACACGGCGTCGCGCACGTCGTCGAGCGCTTCCTGCGTCGGCTTTTCCAGGCGGAACTCCACCGACACGACGGCCACGCCGTCCTGCACCTTGGTGTAGATGTGCTTCACGCCTTGCAGCGTGGCGACCGCGTTCTCGAGCTTGCGCGCAACCTCGGTTTCGAGCTGCGCCGGCGCCGCGCCGGGCAGCGAAGCGGTGATCGACACCGACGGCAAGTCGATGTCGGGAAACTGCTGGATCTTCATCGCCCGAAAGCCCGCGAGTCCCGCGAGCGTGAGCAGCACAAACAGCAGCAGCGACGGGATCGGGTTGCGGATCGACCAGGCGGAAACGTTCACTGCGGCGCTTTCAGCGGGTCTGCGTTTTTGGAGCCGCGGTGCCTGCGGCCGCCGGTGCGCCGGGCGCGGCCACCGCCGTGCCGGCGGCCGGCGGGTTGACGATGCGAACCAGGTCGCCATCGCCGAGGAAGCCGCCGCCTGCTGCGACGACGCGCGCATTCGCATCGAGCCCCTCGACAATCTCGATCCGCTCGCCGCTGCGCCGGCCGACGCCGACTTTCTTCAACAAGACTTTCGAATCGGCGCCGACCAGCAGCACGTAGCTGAAGCCGTCGCGCAACAGCACCGCGGTTTGCGGCAAGGTGAGGCCACTTGCGCCGCCGAGGTCGAATTCGCCGCGTGCGAACATGCCCGGTTTGGCGCCTCCCGATGCGCCGATGTCGACGAACACGATGCCGTTGCGCGTTAACGCGTCCACCGTCGGCGCGACCCGGCGCACCTTGCCGGAGATCGGCGCACCGCCCACCGGCGTGACGCTCACCGCCAGGCCGGGCTTGATGCGCGAAAGCTCGGACGCAGAAACCTCCGCGCGCCACTCGAGCCGGCCCTGACGGATCATGCGGAACAGCTCGACGCCCGGCGCCACGACGGAGCCGACGGTGGCCGTGCGCAGCGAGATCACGCCGTCGTCGGGCGCGAGGATTTGCGTGTGTTGCAGGCGCAGTTGTTGCGAGGCGAGCATCGCGCGCTGCGCATCGAGCCGCGCCATCGCGGTGCGCTCCGCCGTCAGCATCTGGGTGATCGCCTGGGCGCTGAGCATGCCGCTGGCCTGCATGTCGCGCGCGCGCTGCGCGTTCGCGGCGGCCTCGGCGAGCGTCGCCTCGGCCTCGGCCACGGTGGCGCGCGCTTGCGCCAGGTCGCTCTGCACCGTCTCGGTGGCGAAGCTGGCGAGCACCTGGCCGCGCTTGACCCAGTCGCCGACGTCGACGCGCACCTCGGCCAGCCGCAGGCCGCTGATTTCAGCGCCGACACTCGCTTCCTGCCACGCCGCGATGTTGCCGTTGGCGGCAATGCGCAGCGGCAGGTCGATGCGCCGCGGCTGCGTGACGTTGACGCTGAGCGCGGGTTTGGCGGGGCTGGGCTTCTTCGGGTCGTCCGCAGCGTGTGCGGCTTGTGCGGCGCAGCCCAGTGTGAGGGCCAACAACGCCAACAGCCGCGGCGCGGCGTGGCGGGTCCGAGCGCGCAGCCCGCACTGCGCGAAACGAGCGAACCATGGCATCAAAGCGTGAGTCTCCATTGGATCGGCAATCGGTCCGAATTCGTTGGCCGCGATCTTAGGCGACACGTGCAATGCGCGGCGCGCCATCTCCAACCGCGCGTGGCGCGGCGGCGCGGCCGCGCATTGAGCCCCTTCAGCGCCCGCCCGTCAGCGGCAGCACCGCGCCCGTCATGTACGCCGCTTCGCTCGACAGCAGCCAGGCGATCGCCTCGGCGCATTCGGCCGGCGTGCCGATGCGGCCCATCGGCACCATCGCGATGACTTTTTGCAGCCGATCGGCGACGCCGGCTTCGGCGTGGATCTCGGTGTCGATCAAGCCCGGCATCACGGCGTTGACGCGGATCCCCTCGGCCGCGACTTCGCGCGCCAGCCCCACCGTGATCGTGTTGACCGCGCCTTTCGCGGCGGCGTAGGGAATCCAGTTCGCCGCGCCGCCGAGCTGCGCGGCGATCGACGAGACGTTGACGATGGCGCCACCGCTGCCGCCTTGTTGAGTGGACATGCGCCGCACCGCTTGCTGCGAGCACAGCAGCGTGCCGATCACGTTCACGTCGAGGATGCGGCGCAGCGCCGCGGCGTCGTAGCTCGCCAGCCGCCCCGCCTTGCCGGTGATTCCGGCGTTGTTGACCAGACCTGTGAGCGGCCCGAGTTCAGCGTCGACACGCTCGAACAGGCGCTGCACGTCGGCGGCGTCGGCCGTGTCCGCCTGCACCGCGATGGCCCGGCCGCCGCCGGCCGCGATGTCGGCCACCACCTGCGCGGCGCTGTCCGGGCGGCGCAGGTAGTTGACGGCGACGGCATAACCGCGCGCGCCGAGCAGCCGCGCCGTCGCGGCGCCGATGCCGCGGCCCGACCCGGTGACGAGCACCACACCCTTGGAATTGTTGGCCACGCGCTTACTCCAGCTTGATCGTGGCGATGATCGGGCGGAACTGCTCCATCTGCTTGCGCAGCACCGCGTCCTGATCGGCCGAACTCGACCCTACCGGCTCGGCGCCGAGATCCATCAATTTCTTCGCGACCTCGGGGTGGCGCACCGCGGCGGCCACTTCGCGCTGCAGCTGCGCGACGATCTCGCGCGGCGTCTTGCCCGGCGCGAACAGGCCGTTCCAGCCTTCGGCCTCAAGGCCGGGGAAACCGAGTTCGCGCACCGTCGGCAGGTCGGGCAGCGCGGGAATGCGCTTCGCGCCGAACGTCGCCAGCGCCTTCAGCGTGCCGGCCTTGATCTCGGCGAGCGACGACGACAGCTGGTCGCCCCCGGCCTGAATGCGCCCGGACAGCAGCTCCTGCTTCAGCGGCGCCGCGCCCTTGAAGGGAATGTGCATCATCTCGACCTTGGCGTCGCGGTTGAACGCCTCGCCCAGCACGTTCATCGCCGAGCCCGGCCCGGTGGAGCCGTAGTTGTATTGAAGGCTCTTGTCCTTTTGCAGCAGCTCGGCAAGCTCGCGCAGGTTCTTCGCCGGAACGCTGGGATGCGCGGTGAACACGAACGGAACGTTGACGGCGACCGACACACCGACAAAATCGGTCTCGACATTGAACGGCGACCGATTCCCGATCTGCGCCGCCACCGAGGCGAGCGGGAACGTGATGTTGTGCATCAGCAGCGTGTAGCCGTCGGGCGCGGCCTTGGCCACCGCATCGGCGCCGATCATGCCTGCCGCGCCGGCGCGATTCTCGACGACGAAGGTCTGGCCCATCGTCTCCGTCAAGCGCTGCGCGACGATGCGCGCCACGACATCGGTCGTTCCTCCCGGCGGGAACGGCACGACGATGCGCACCGGCCGCGCCGGATAGGCCTGGGCCCAGGCCGGTTGCCACGCCAGCGGCGCGGCATTGAGGGCGAGCGCGGCGAGCGCGAAGTGGAGCAATCGAGTTCTGAAGACCGACATGGTGTGTCCCGAGGTGATGCGCGATCCGCGCTTGTACCACCCCGGACGCGCCGCTCCTATCGGCAACAACGCGAATTCCAGGCGCCTCACTGGCGCGCTACGCGTCCTGCAAGTAGCGCGTGGCGAGCGTTTGCCGCGCCGCGTGGCTCAGGCCCAGGCGCTGGCTCAGGTAGCGCTCCACGCCGCCTTGTTCGGCGTCGAGCGCTTGCAACGCCGCCTGCAGGAATCCCTCTTGCACGCCCCACAGCACCTTCAGCGCCTCGGCCGGGAACTCGGCGTCTTGCGGTATCTGGCGCTCGACCAGGCGATTCGTCAACATGAAGTCCTGAAGCACAGAATCGCGCGACACGCCCAGTGCCAGCAGGATCAGTGCGGCGGCGACACCGGTGCGGTCTTTGCCGGCGGTGCAGTGGAACACCGACGGTGCGTCAGTCTGCAAGAGATGCTCGAACAATTCGGCAAAGCGGTGCGCGTGGTCATTGATGAAGGAGCGGTAGACATCTTCCATCAACCCGGCCACCAACTCGCCGGTGATGTGCTGCCCCGCGGCGGCAAGCGTCTGCATGTGCTGCACCAGCGTCGGCTCGATCGCCAGCGAATGCTGCTTCGCGCCGGGCAGTTGGTAAGGCGTCTCGGCGCGCTCGGCGTGGCCGCGAAAGTCAAACGTTCGCGCCAGCCCCAGCGGCGCGAGCTGTGCGTGGTCTTGCGGCGTCAGCCCGCCAAGATGTGCCGAGCGAAACAGCTTGCGCCAGCGCAGCGGCCGCCCGCCATCGCCCGGGTAGCCGCCGAGGTCGCGAAAATTGTGGGCGCCTTGCAGCGGCAAAGCGCGGTCGGGATGGTCGGTCATGCCCGATTGTCGCGTGCCGATGTGGCGCGGCCGTGACGCCGTGGCGGCGGTGCGCTGCACGAGGCCCGAGAGGCTGAGAGTTTTTCGCTGCGACCACGTTTGCTCCCTCTCTCGCACCCCGAAGGCGCCAGCCTTCGGCTGACGCGGGCGGGAGAGGGAGCAAGACCCGTGCTTCATTGCGCCAGGTAGCCGCCGTCCACCGGCAAGGTGTGGCCCGTGATCAGCCGCGCCTGGTCCGAGGCGAGGAAGACGATCGCGTCGGCGACGTCGCTGGGCTCGGGCAGGCAGCGCATCGGCGTCAGGTCGAGGATGCGGTTCAGCAGCTCGGCGTTGCCGAACAGGCCCTTCGTCAAGTCGGTGCGCACCCAGGTCGGCGCGACCGCATTCACGCGAATGCCGCGGCCCGCCCATTCCACGGCCAGGGCCCGCGTCATGTTGACGACGGCGCCCTTGCTCGCGTGGTACGACACATTGGGATAAAGCCTGCCGCCGGACAGGCCCATGATCGAGGCCACATTGACGATCGCCCCGCGCCCCGCCGGCAGCATGAGGCGCGCGGCGGCGCGGCAGCACAGGAACACGGCCGTCAGGTTCACGTCGATAACGCTCTGCCAATCCTGGCTCGACAGCTCGACGGTGGGCCGGCGCAGCGCGGTGCCTGCATTGTTGACGAGCACGTCGATGCGTCCGAAGCGTGCCGCGACGTTCGCGAACGCGGCATCGACGTCGGCCTCGACCGTGATGTCCACCTGCTGCGCAAGGTGCTCGACGCCCCGCCCGGCCAAGGCCTGCGAGGCGGCCGCGAGCGCCGCCTGGTCGCGGTCGAAGAGCACGGGGATCGCGCCGGTCTTGACGAGGGCCTGCACCGTGGCCCAGCCAATGCCTTTGGCGGCACCGGTGACCACGGCTATTCGCGGTGCGAGCGCCGCATTCGCCGAGTCGTGCGGCGTTGTGTTCGATGTCATGGCGGACAGGTCCTTCCAATCGGTTCGGGTTGATTCGGGGATGCGAGACAGGCGCGCGGCGGCGCGCACGGGGCTACATCGACAGCGAGCCCTCGCGAAACTCGGTCTTGTTGAGCCACACGTTGATCAGCACCGGCGTGCCGGCGCGCGCCAGTTCGCGTGCCCGCGCCAGCGCCGGCGGCAGCTCGGCGATCGTCTTCACGAGCAGCCCTTGTGCGCCGAAGCCCGCTGCAACAGCGTGGTAGTCGGTGCGCGCGAGCACGGTGCCGACGTCGTCGTTCAGCATCTTCACCTGCTCGCGCGCGATCTGCGTCCAACCGGCGTCGTTGCCCACCAGCGCGATCACCGGGATGCCGTGGCGCACGAAGCTGTCGAACTCGCTCAATCCGTAGCCGCAGGCGCCGTCGCCGAACACGACCCAGACCTCGCTGCCCGGGCGCGCGAGCGCGGCGCCGAGCGCGAAGCCCGCGCCGACGCCCAGCGTGCCGAACGCGCCCGGGTCGAGCCAGGTCAAGGGCCCGCGAGGGTGCAGCACGTAGGCCGCGGTGGAAACGAAGTCGCCGCCGTCGGCGACGAAGATCGCGTTGTCGCCGGCAAAGCGCTCCACCTCGCGCAGCAGCGCGATCGGGTTGACGTACTCGCCTGGCGCTTGCGCCTGCCGCGCGATGTCGGCCTCGCGCTCGCGGTCGCGCGTGCGCAACTGTTCGACCCAGCCCGACCAGCCCGAAGAGTGGGGGTTCGACGCAGCCTTCACGCCGTCTGCGAGCGATTGCAAGAAGAGGCCCGCGTCGCCGATGGCGGCAATGTCGGGCCGGCGGTTCAGGCGCGCATCGCGCGCGCTGCGGTTCGCCGCAATCAGCGTCGCGCTGCGCCGCACATGCTTGCCGTAGTCGAGCCTGAAGTCGCAGGGAACGCCGGCGAGCAGCACGCAGTCGGCTTCGCGCAATGCCTGGCGGCGTTGGTGGCGCATTTGCAGTGGATGGTCGCGCCCGAGCAGGCCGCGCGCCATGCCCGACAGGTAGACCGGGATGCCCAGGCGCGACACCGCGGCGGCGAGTGCCGCGGCATCGGCCGCGCACGCGAGCGCCTGGCTGCCGATCACCGCCAACGGCCGCTGCGCTTTGGCCAGCGCCGCAAACGCCGCATTGACGCTGCGCTCGGGGGCGCGTGGTGGCTCGATCGCTATCGGCGCCGCTGCGGCAACGCCTTGTCCACCTGGAGCACCTGGAACGCCTGGAACCCCTGAAACACCCAGAGTGCCCTTTGCGTCTTGCCCGCCCGCGAACAGGCGCCGCACGTGCCAGCCCAGGTAGAAGCGCAGCGCCTTGTCGGCGAGCGTGCTGCCTTTGCCCGCGGCGTCGGCGTACCACTGGCGGATCAGCGCCTCGTCGTACAGCAGGTCCACCGGGCATTCGACGCACACCGGCCCCGGAACGCCGCTGCGCGCCACCGCGAACGCCTCGTGCACGGCAGGGCCGAGGTCGCGCACGCGGCGCACCTTTCTGAACAATTTGACATGCGGCTCGACCAGCGGGCGCTGATCGATGTCTTGCAGCGCGCCGCGGCCTTGCAGCGCGGTCGGCGCGGCGCCGCCCAGCAGCAGCAGCGGCGACTGCGCGAGTTGCGCGTTCTTCAGCGCCGTGATCGTGTTCGTAAGGCCGGGGCCGGCGGTGACCGCCGCGACGCCGGGAACGCCGGTCAGGCGACCACTCGCGTCGGCCGCGAACACGGCCGTGGCCTCATCGCGCACGTCGACGATGCGAATGCCGCGCGCCTTGGCCGCCGCGAGAATCGGCGAGATGTGCCCGCCGCACAGCGTGAACACGCTGCGCACACCGTGCGCGAGCAAGGCCTCGGCGACCCGGTCGCCGCCGTGGTGATTCACGCTGATCGAGTCACGCTGCGAGATTCACGCCGCGAGATTCACACCGGAGAGAACACACCGCGCCGTCACGCCCAAAGCACGGGACCCTTGCCCGAGTACCAGGCATCGACCTGCGGTGCGACCATCGCCTCGATGCTGGTGCGGCGGATTTTCATCGTCGGCGTCAGGCAGCGGTTCTCGACGGTCCAGGGCTCGCGCGCGACGACGATCATGCGCAGTTGCTCGTAGTCCGCCAATTCGCGGTTCACGCGTTGCAGCAAGCCCGCAAACTCGCTCTCCACCTGGCTGCGCAGCGCCGGATCGTTCTGGCGCGGGCGCAGCGTTTCGGCGAGCACGACGACCGCGTAGGCCGAGGGTTGGCCCACGCCGGAGACCATCGACAACTCGACCATCGAGTGCGCGTTGATGCGGTTCTCGATCGGCGCGGGCGCGACGTACTTGCCCTTGGCGGTCTTGAACTGCTCCTTGGCGCGGCCGGTCAGCTTGAGAAGTCCGTTAGCCTGGCGCTCGCCGAGGTCACCGGTGCGGAAGAACCCGTCTTCCGTGAAACTCTCTGCGCTCAGCTCGGGCTGCTTGTAGTAGCCGCTGAACTGCCCCGGCGACTTGATGAGGATCTCGCCGGTGTCGCTCAACTTCACCTGCACGCCGGGCATCGGCACGCCCACATAGCCGGGGGCGTTGGCCTGCGCGTTCGAGGTGTGCGAATACGCCGAATCCTCCGTCATGGCGTAGCCTTCCATCAGCTTCAGACCGAGGCGCTGGTACCAGGCAATCAGCTCGGCCGGAATCGGCGCCGAGCCGCTGCCCGCCACTTTCACCTGGTCCAGGCCGAGCCCGGTGAGCACCTTGCGCGCGACGATGCGCCCGAGGATCGGAATGCGCAGCAGCCGCTCGAGCTTGGCCGCCGGCATCTTCGTGAACACGCCCTGCTGGAACTTGAGCCACAGCCGCGGCACCGAAATGAACATCGTCGGCCGCGCGCGATTCAAGTCTTTCACGAAGGTGTCGAGCGACTCGGCGAAAAACAGGTGCGTCGTTCCCGACACCAGCGATGCGCCCTCGACCCAGGTGCGCTCGAAGATGTGGGCGAGCGGCAGGTACGACAGCATGCGGTTTTCGGTCAAGCCGCCGGTCTGTTCCTTCACGTCGGCCACGATGCCTTCCGATGCGCGCGTGATCGCGTTGAACGTCAACATCACGCCCTTGGGCTGGCCGGTCGAGCCCGAGGTGTAGATCAGCATCGCGAGCTCGTCGGCGCGCCGGTCCGGTGCGCCGGCCAGCGGCGGCTGGGCAGCGACGATCTCGTCCCACTTCGGGTAGTCGGTGGGCGGCGCGAGCGCAAAGGCGATGCGCGGCATGTTCGCGGGCACACCGCTGACTTGCCGGTCCCAGGTGTCGAGCTTGCCCACGAACAACAGCTTCGCCTCGCTGTGCTCGAGCACGAAGCGCACGGTGTCGGCGGTTTCGGTGGGGAAGATCGCCACCGTGGTGTAGCCGCCGAACCAGATCGCCAGCTCGGCCATGATGCTGTGCGCGCAGTTCTTCGACAGGATCGCGACCTTCGCGCCGCGCTCGAAGCCCTGCGCGCGCAGGTGCGCCGCCATGCGCCGCGCCTGATCGACCACTTGGCCCCAGGTGTAGTCGGCGACCTTGTCGCCGCCCAGCGGCTGGGTCAGGTAGACCTGATTCGCGCGCTGTTTTTCGTGGTCGACAACGTAGTCGAGGATGAGTTTGGCACCGGCCATCGAGTTTCCCCTTTTCGCGTTTGGCTCCGTCAGGAGCGAGGCCGCCACTTTGCAGCGCAAACGCCCGGCGCGGGACCCGGGTTTTCCTTGGGGTGGATACGCCGTCGCGGCTTGCGGCGCGAAGGTGCGTCGATGTCGACGATGCGCGCGATGCCCACTCCATTGAGCAGCAGCGCCGCGATGACGGCCGTTTTCGTCAGCCCGCGGCGTCTTGCTGAGCCGTTCGGCGCTTTGTCGCCGACGGCAGGATCGACGTCAGCGTGACGCCGGGGCCACGGCCTTCATCCAGGGCTCGGTCGTCGTGCTCGGGGTTGGGCGCGAACGTCTTGTCGATCAGGGCGCAGGAACCGCAACCCGGTTGCCCGGAACGATCATGCCCTGGTAGGCGAACACTTCGCGGCTGTGCGGCACACGGCCCGCCGGGGAACTCACGCCAATCATGAGAACCAGTCCGCCCAGTGGTCGATGCAGGCGCGCACCTTGGGCAGCCGCTGCCGCTCTTGCAGCATCACCGCGAACATCGGCACCGGCTCGGTCGCGAACTCATCGGCCAGCACGGGGACGAGCGCCCCCGACTTGACGAGCGGCTGCGCGACGATGTCGACGATGCGCGCGATGCCCACGCCATTGAGCGCCAGCGCAACCACCACCGCCGTGTTGTCGCTGCGCGTGTGGCCGCGCGCAATGAGCTCGGCGCCGTCGCGCCGGCTGGTCCAGCGGTTCAGGCTCGGGCTCGCCGTGTTCGTCAGCAGGCGGTGCTGTGCCAGGCCTTCCCGGCTCCTGGGCAGGCCGAAGCGCTTCACGTAGGACGGCGCGGCGTAGAGCGAGCGCGTCAGTTCGCCGATCGGCCGGGCCACCAGGTTGTCGCTCGCGAGCACGCCGGTGCGAACCGCGACGTCGATGCCGTCGCGCGCCATGTCGACGATGCGGTCGTCGGCCGAAATGTCGACGTGCAGGCCGGGGTAGCGCTCGTACAGGCTCGGCAGGCTCGGCGCGACCACCGCCTGCGCCAGGATCGCGCTCACGCTCAGGCGCACCCAACCGCTCGGTGCGCCGGCGCGCGCGCTGAACAGGCCTTGCAGGTCCGCCGACGTGTCGATCAGGCGGCGCGCGTGCAGCAGGAAATCGTCACCCTCGTCGGTGAGGCTCAGGCCATGCGTGTTGCGGTGCAGGAGCCGCGCGCCGCAGGTTTTTTCCAGGCGCGCCAGCGCGCGCGTCACCTGGCTCACCGGCCCGTCGCGCTCGCGCGCCGCGCCCGACAGCGAGCCCAATTCCACGATGCGCAGGAACAGCGCCACGTCGTCGAGTTGCAGGTTCATGCGCCCGCACTGTGCGCCGGCTTTGCAGATTTTGCAATGCCGTGAAGCTGTGAGCGCGGTTTCCGAAGCGGCGGCGGACTTCTAGAGTTCAGGCCATCGCAGTTGCAATGAAAGACGCGCCATGACCCGACCCACTCCCCACTCGATCATCGAGATGAATCGCCTGCGCGACCAGGCCTACGCCGATGCGCTCGCGCTGCGGCGCGAAGCGATTCGCGATTTCTGGCGCGGTGCGGACCATCTGCTGGCGTCGGCGATCGGCCAGGCCGAGCGCGCGGCGCGCCGGCTCGCGGCAAGATTGCGGCGCCGCGATCCTGCGCGCGGGATCCGCGCCAAGACGGCCGAGGGGCCTGCGCGACTGACAGCATGTTCGCCGCAGGGCACCGCGAGCTTGTCGACGCCGCGAGCCCGCGCCTCGGCGCAAGGAGCTGCCTCACCTGGAGAACCGAAATGAACCGAAGCGTCCCGTTGCCGATCGTCCATCCATGCCAGGCGCGAGCAGTGCTTCGCGTGCGCAGTGGCCGCGGCGCGCCGCCGGCGATGTGGCGGCGCGCATTCATCGTGTTCCAAGCCTGGCTCGCGCGCCGCCGCTCGCGCGATGAGTTGGCACACCTCGACGACCGCATGCTGCGCGACATCGGCCTGACGCGCGACTGGGTCGGCGAGCAGCGCAGCAAGGCGTTCTGGCGGGCGTAGCCGGTGCGCCGACCTGAGCGCGCTGCCGCGCGGCGCGGTGGGGGTGGCGCTGGTGACGCACTTTCTCGATCGCTGGGAGCCTTCAGGCGTTGACCGGCACGCGGGGCGGCGAGCCGGTGCCGACCGCGCTCCGGTTGTGATCGACCCAATAGCCCCACGCCACGAGCAGCCACTGCGCCTGCCCGATCCACGCGATCGCCGCGGCGCTTGGCGGCGGCTCGCCGAACAGGTTGCCCAGGTAGATGACGCCCAGGAACGCCACCAGGCCGCACACCGCCCAGCCAACGATCACGGCGCCGCGCGCCGAGTTGTGGCGCCAGAAGTAGACGGCCCCGAGCAGCACCGCCCAACCGACCACCGCGAGCAGGCTGTGCGAAACCGGGTAGTGCTCGAAGTTCAGCGGCGTCACCGTCGTGATCCCCGGTTCGATGCGCACCCGCTCCACGCCGAGCAGCAGCAGCGTGGGCCAGAGCAGGTCAATGAACTGGGCGGCGAGGAACGCTGTGCCCAGCGACACCTGGGATGCGACTGCCTTGGCAGCGAAACCGACTCCGAAGTGACCGATGAACATCGCACCTCCGTCGCGTTGAACCCGAAGTGAGATCATGGCACGGGCGTGGCACAAATGCGATGCCGGCTGACGTTCGGCACGCTGTTCAATCCGGCGCGCGTCTCCAGCGCTTGACCCCGCCGGTTCCGGCTGGCTCTGCTCCAGGAATGCTTCAGCAATAGCTTGGCAGGTACGGGTTGCGCTGCCGCTCGCTGCGCAGCACCAGCGGCATCGAATAGTCGCGCCCGACCGTCGTGCGGGCAACGAAATAGTTGATGCGGGCGCGTTCGCTGAGCGCATCAAGGTTCACGTCGCCCGCGGCATCGCATGGAAACGCGAGCCCGCGGCCGGCATGAAACAGCGATTCGAAGCGCAACTCGAAGGCGTTGCGTTCGCGCGAGGGGGTGGTGGTGTTCAACATGGCGGGCCTCCAAATGCTGGCCGGCCTTGCTGCAAACCTCGAACCGCAAGACCGGCGATTCACGATGGCAGCATTGAACGCGCCCAAAGTCGCGCCATGATTGCGCAGAAGTCACGTTTTGGTTCCATCTGCAATCGGTGGCGCTGTGACAAGGCTCGTGGCACAAGTCTCGCCGGCAGCAGCGCTCGCCTACTGCAGCGACTGATCCGCGCGCAGCGCGGCGCTCGCCATGTCGAGGAAAGCCCGCACCTTCTGCGGCGCGTTGCGTCCTTCACGGTGCACCACGTGCACCGGCAGCGGCGCAGGTTCGAACTCGGCGAGCACGATGCGCAGGCTGCCGTCGGCCAGGTGTCGCGCCACCTGGTACGACAGCAGGCGCGTCACGCCGAAGCCCGCCAGCGCCGCGGCCACCGCCGAGTCGTTGCTGGTGGTCGTCAAGCGCGGTTGCAGGTTCACGACTCGCGGCGTGCCGCGCTGATTGAAGCGCCATTGCGGCACGGGTGTGACGCCGCTGGCCGAAATGACGCTGTGGCGCGCCAGGTCACCGGGCTCGAGCGGCGTGCCGTGGCGAGCCAAGTAGTCGGGCGCTGCGCACACGATGCGCCGCACCCGGCCCACGCGGGTGGACTGCAGCGACGAATCGGGCAACTCGCCGATGCGAACCGCGACGTCGACGCCTTCCTCGATCAGATTCACGACGCGATCGAGAAACCAGCACGACACCTTGACCTCGGCGTGGCGTTCCAAGTAGGCGGTGACGACAGGCGTGATGTAAGTACGCCCGAACAACGCCGGCGCGGTGACGGTGAGCAGCCCGCGCGGCGCGGCGTGGATGCCGGTGGCGGCTTCTTCAGCATCGCCGATGTCACCGAGGATGCGCCGGCAATCGGCAGCGTAGCGTTCTCCAGCGTCTGTGACACGCACGACGCGCGTGGTGCGCGCCAGCAGCCGCACCCCCAGGCGCGCCTCGAGTTCGGCCACCGCTCGCGTGACCACCGGCGGCGACACCTTCAGTGCGCGCGACGCCGCCGCAAATCCGCCCGTCTCAACCACGCAAAGGAAAGCCGTCATCGCTTCCAACCGGTCCATATCGTTTCCGATTCGGTAAGGGTGTCTTGTGTTCGACGGGAATTCTCATTGCCGCGAAGCTCGATCAAAGTATCACGCATTCGCATGTCGCACCGATCGACAGCGAGTCGTCAACGCTCTTTGAGCAGAACCCATCGGCGCCTGAGTGCATCAGCAAGCCTGGAGGACCCCATGTCGCGTGCCTATTCCGATATCACGTTCACGCCGGCGGTGCGCGACATGCAAACACGCATGGGAAGCCGCGCGAACTACGCGCCGTTCGACGTCGACCCCGACCGGCACGACCGCCTGACCGAGCGCGAAGCGGCGTTCATCGAAGCGCGCGACGGGTTCTACCAGGCCAGCGCCGGCGAGACCGGTTGGCCTTACGTTCAGTTCCGCGGCGGGCCGGCCGGCTTCGTGAAAGTGCTCAATCCGCAGACGATCGCCTACGCAGACTTTCGCGGCAACGTGCAATACATCAGCACAGGCAATCTCGCGCAGGACGGCCGGCTGTCGATCATCCTGATGGACTACGCCAACCGGCGCCGTCTGAAACTGCTGGGCCGAGCCCAGCTGATCGATGCTGCCGACGACCCCGCTCTGATCGAGCGGCTGCGCATGCCGGACTATGGCGCGAAGATCGAGCGCGCGGTGCTGATCGGCATCGAGGGCTACGACTGGAACTGCCCGCAGCACATCACGCGCCGCTTCACCGAAGCGGAAGTAGCGCACGCAACCCGCGCGCTGCACGAGGAGTTGCGCCTTGCGCGCGCGGAGCTGGCACGGCTGAAGGCGCTGCCCGATCCGACCTGACGCCAACCCTGCGCGGCAGCGCCGGGGTCATTCGCAATGCGAGCCGCTCGGTCGTCGCCTGCATCTGGGGTTGACTATGACGTGGTGCTTGCGGTCCCGCGCCGTGTGGCTCAAACTTTAGGGCTTGTCCATCGGAGACGCACATGAAGCTTCGCTCGGTCCGTTCCTGGTTGTCCATCGCCGCCGCGGCTGCCGCGTGCAGTGCCGCGGCGCAAGACTTTCCTTCGCGCGCCATCACGATGGTGATGCCGTATGCGGCGGGCGGGCCGGGCGACACGATCACGCGCGTCTTTGCCGAGGCGATGCAGAAGACCTTGGGCCAGCAGATCCTCGTGGACAACATCGCGGGTGCGTCGGGCAGCATCGGCACGGCCAAGGTGGCGCGCGCCAAGCCCGACGGCCATACCTTGCTGATGATCCACGTGAGCCATGCCACCAACCAGGCGATGTACGCGAACCTGCCCTATCACCCGGTCGCCGACTTCGAGCCCATCGGCCAGGCCACGCAGGGGCCGATGCTGATCGTTGCACGGAACGACTTTCCGGCGAAGGATCTGAACGAGTTCGTCGCGTACCTGAAGGCCCATCCGGCCAAGGTCAGCCTGGCGCACGCCGGCGTGGGCTCGGCGTCTCACCTGTGCGGTTTGATGGTGATGAGCGCGCTGAACGTCCAGCTCAATGAAATTCCCTACAAAGGTACCGCCCCCGCGTTGAATGACTTGATGGGCGGGCAGGTCGACGTTCTGTGCGACCAGACCTCGGGCACGGTGCCCGCGGTCAAGGCCGGCAAGATCAAGGCCTACGCCGCTGCCGGCAAGACGCGCCTGCCATCGCTTCCGAATGTTCCCGCGACCGCCGAAGCCGGCGTGCAGGGCGTTGACATCAATATTTCGTTTGGCCTTTACGCCCCCAAGGGCACGCCCAAGCCGGTGCTGGAGCAACTGACCGCGGCGCTGCGCAAAGCGGTCACCGATCCGGACGTGCGCAACCGCCTGGACAGCATGGGCATCGCCGCGGTGAACGCGGAACAGGCCAGCCCCGAGGCACTGCGAGCCCACCTCAGAAGCGAAATCGACACGCTGGGTGGCCTGTTGGTCAAAGCGGGCGTGAAGGCCAATTGAGGGTTTCATCGCGGCGCCGGGGCCAGCGCCGGAATCACCAGCGCGCGGGTGCTGAATTCAGCGTCGTGCACCTCGTAGCGCCAGGATCCGCTGCTGTCGGTGCCCCAGCGCGGGTAGCGCGCGCCGCTGACGTGCGTTGACAGCGGCCCGAACGTCGTTCCCGGCGCGTCCGCGTCGGTGCCGAACTGCAAGGGCTCGCCCTGCGGATTGAGGCGAAACCAGGCGAGCAGTCCCTTGCCTTCCTCAAACACCGCGAGCCGGTCTGCGTCGTTCCAGATCACGTTGCGATAGGGTAGCCTCGGCGCTCGGAGCTGCCGGTGTTTGACCCTGCACTTGGGCGCGCGCCGCCGGCAGCAGCGCGAGCAACAGGATGACGCCGATGATTCGCGAGGGCATGCTCTTTCTCCCACCGCGCAATTGCGGTGCGCCGGCAACGCTAGTGCCACGCCGCGCGCGTGGCAATCGGCTTGCGACGGGCGACGGCCCAGTGCGACCGACGACGCTCGGCACGCTTGCGCGGCGTTTGGGCGAGGCGTGCCGACTCTCTGCTGGACGGGTGTCGGGCCGCCGGGCCAGTTCGCACCACTGCCGCCTCTCGGGCGTGCGCTCCGGCCGGCGCATTGGGCTCATGCATGCACATTCAGCATGCGTCGAGCGCGCCGATTTCGTTTGTCGGCTCTGGCCCGTTCGTCTTCAATAGCGCCATGCGGCAGCGCCGCGTTTGGAGGCTGAAGATGAACCGCTCGTTTCCCTTGCAAACCGTTCGCACCTTCGATCTCGACCATGAGCAACTGCTGGTGATCGACGACCGCCCCGGCACGCGTGTGCGCGTTCTCTCCGGTCGCGTGTGGCTCACCGAGCATGGCAAGCTCGACGACTGCTTCGCGCGCCCGGGTGACGAGTTGCTGCTGGCCGCGCCCGGGCGCGCCGTGCTCGAGGGCATCGGCCGGTCGCGCATCGAGGTCGCGCACGCGCCGCGGCGCTGGGTCAGCGCGCTGCGCGAGGCCATCGCCGCATGGCGCCGCGGCGCCGCCTTGCTGCCAGCGCGCGGCCTGGCCCTGGTGCTGTCGCTCGCGCTCGGCGTGGGCCTGCCCGACCTGCTGGCGCGTGGCATGCAGCACTCGGTTTTCGACCTGTTGTAGACGGCGCCGTCGCAGCGGCGGTCAGCCATGCAGGACAAGCCGCACCCGAGTTGCACCGAGGGTAATATCGCCCGGCCGTCCTGAACGACGGCCGGACCGGCACCTTGGTCTCGTCGCCGGCCCGCACCTCAAAAGGAGCAAAAGCCATGACGAAGTCGCATACCGATCAATACCTCGGCAACAACGAGAAGTACGCCAGGGGCACCGCGCTGCACCAGGCGGTGCACCCGGGCAAGCAAGCGATCCAGCCCGCGAAACGCGTCGCGGTGATCGCCTGCATGGACGCTCGCATCGACGTGGAAGACCTGCTCGGCCTGCAAACCGGCGACGCGCACATCATCCGCAACGCCGGCGGCGTGGTCACCGACGACGCGATCCGCTGCCTGATCATTTCGCACCACCTGCTCAACACCAACGAAGTGATGCTGATCCACCACACGCGCTGCGGCATGCTCGCCTTCACCGACGATCTGCTGAAGGCCGGCCTCGAGGGCGACCCGGCCGCCGAGAAGTTGCTGGGGCAGGCAGCGAACCGCAAGTTCATGAGCTGCAAGAAGCACGCGGCCACGCCGTCGGCGTTCCACGCGTTTCGCGGCGCGATCGAACCGCTGGACGCGCCGCCGGACGCGAAGAACCGCGAACGCCTGCAGTGGGACGTGCGCCGCGGCATCTCGGCGATCCTGAACCACCCGTGGATCCCCACCAGCGGCGCCGACGCGATCACGGTGCGCGGTTTCATCTACGACGTCGACAGCGGCAAGCTCGACGAAGTGAACTATCCCGGCACCATGGGTTCGTTCGGCTGAATTGGCGTTCGGCACCGGCTGACGCGCTCGATCCGGTTGCCGGTGCGGCGTGTGCGGGACCTCCACTTGATGGATCACACGGCCCCGCCTACACCGCCTTACCGACACGAGGCGCATTGCCCGATGAAGAACATCACCTTTTCCGCCGATGAGCGCCTGATCGAGGCCGCCCGCGAGCAGGCCGCTGCCGACAACACCACGCTCAACGAGCAGTTCCGCCAGTGGCTGATGCAGCTGACGCGCAAATTCAAGCCGGCAATGAGCCGCGAAGACGCCCAGGCTGTGCTCGACGACGTGCTCGTATCGCGGCGGCCGGCAATAGACCGCCGCAGGCGCCGTCAGCCCTTTTTGCCAGCGAACAGATCCGCCGCTGCGACAAGCTCTTCCTGCATGACCTGAAACACCGCCTTGACACGCGTCGTGTGGCGCAAGTCGGGGTGGGTGAGCAGCCACAAGTCCTTGCTGCACTCGTCCAGCGTGCCGGTCACGCGTTGCAGCGCGCTGTGCTCGTCGCCCAGGAAGCAGGGCAGCACCGCCAGGCCCAGGCCTTCGGCGCAGGCCTGCTGCACGCCGGAGAAAGAATTCGTGCGCAGCCTGACCGCGTCGACCGGCACGATCTTCGAGAGCCACTTCAGCGTGGCGTGTTGGCTTAGCGAATCGTCCAGCGCAAGCCATTCATGCTCGTTCAGCTCGCGCAGCTTGCGCCGCGTGCGCAGGTAGCGCTTCGCGCCGTACACCGCGTGGGCGAGCGTCGCGATGCGTTTGCCGATCAGGTGTTCGGGCGGCCGCATCGACGGGCGCAGCGCGATGTCGGCGTCGCGCCGCGACAGATCGTGGATCACGTTCGCGGTCACGACGTGCAGGCTGATCTCGGGGAACTCGGCGCGGCAGCGCACGGCGACCGGCCCGATGAAACGCGCGGCGAAGCTGTTCGTCGTGGTCATTCGCACCACGCCGCTCGGCCGCAAGTCTTGCCCGACCACCTTGCGCACCGATTGCGCCGCCTGCGCGCCGATCTCGGCGCCGACGCGCGCCAACTCTTCGCCGGCTTGCGTCACCGCGTAGCGCCCGGCGCTGCGCTCGAACAGGCGCACGCCCAGCGTTGCCTCGAATTTTTCGAGGCGCCGAAACGCCGTCGCGTGGTTCACGCCGAGCTGGCGCGCCGCGCCGGCCAGCGAGCCGGTGTGCGCGATCGCGGCCACGAGGCGCAGGTCGTTGAGGTCGTCGAGCTTCGCGCTTGCTTGCATGTTTGCAAATCCGGTTTGCACAGATTGCGAATTGTCTTGCTGTCTCGCAAATCCTATGCTGCGCATCGTTCAATCCCCTTTCACCTTCAGGAGTACCGCATGAACCGCCCCAAGACCTTCCGGACCGCGCTCACGACACTGTGCCTGATCGGCGGCGTGGCCGTCACGTCGCCGACGCGCGCCGCCGATCCCATCTGGGACGCCAACAAGGTCCAGATGGTCGGCAAGCAGCTCGCGCCCGGCGTGTTTGCGTATTACGCGGCGAACGCGCCCGACATCGTCGCCAAGGGCGGCGCCGCGGCGACCAGCGGCGGCTTGATCGTCGGAGCCAAGGCGAGCCTGCTGATCGAGAGCATGCTGAACCGGCGCCTGAACGCGCAGGTCATCGCGCTCGCGCGCAAAGCGGCGCCCACCGCCCCCACCTATGCGGTGAACACGAGCGCGCATGGCGATCATTCGTTCGGCAACATGTATTTGCCCGCGGCGACGAAGGTCGTGCAACACGCGAACGCGAAGGCCTACATCGACAAGCATCTGGACGACGACAAGGCCTTCATGATCACGAACTTCGGCGCCGGCCGCGGCATCGAGCCGATCCGGGCTCGCACCGGCGACCTGCTCGTCGCCCCCGGCGGCCGGCTCACGCTCGACCTGGGTGGGAAGAGCGTCGAGATCATCGACTTCGGCTTTGCCCAGACCGGTGGCGACCTGTTCGTCTGGGAGCCCGGCGCCAAAGTGCTGTTTGCCGGCAATGCGATCATCGCGGCCAAGCCCGCATTGCCGTGGCTGCTCGACGGCCATCTGCTCGAGACGCTGGACACGCTGACCAAGGTCTACGCGTTTCTTCCCGCCGACGCGCGCATCGTCCCCGGCCACGGCGTGCCGATGGGCCGCGACGCGCTGAAGTGGCACCTGGACTATCTGAACGCGGTGAAGCAAGGCGTGCAAGCCGCCGTCGACGCCGGCGCAACGTTGGAGCAGACCGTGCAGCGCGTCGCCTTGCCCGAGTTCGGCGGCTACACGCTGTTCGGCTGGGTGCACCCGGCGTTGAACGTGCCTGCGGCGTACAAGGACCTCGTGAAGGGCCGCAAGTAGAGCGCGAGATCGGAGCGGGTCCGCGCGGCAAATCCGACGGCTGCTTCGGCCAGACCTCAGCCTGAATGCCCCGGAAGTCGTTCCAGATGGCGCTCCGGCCGGCGGGTCCGCCTGCTCAAGACAGTTGGTACTCCCGCGCTCTTTCTTTCAACTGCCGATACTTCGCGATCAGTTCGGCTTGGCTCATTCGTTCGTCGCCGAAGAACAGCCCGTCCTGTTCCTGGAGCAGCGTGAAGTGATGCTGCAGCAGCGCCACCGCAACGTCCGCTTTCTGTAGCGTGAGCGCGGTGCACGACTTGCCATGCAGGTCGTCCAGGAGGTCGAGCACGTTGGAGCGAAAACCCTCCACTAGATAAAGCTGCTGCAGGGCCGCTTCGGACCTCAGCGCGCGCTCCCAGCGCCGGTTGATCGAGGATTGCCATGCCAACACCGGCGCAAGCGATTTCAGCTCTTCCAGCTGGACGAGCTTGTGCTCGTAGTGCTTCAAGGCAAAGCGCTTTTCCTCGCGGAACAGCGCCAACAGTCCACACTCGTCGAGCCTGCCGGGGTTGCGCAGCAGGAAGTCGAAAAAATTGCGAGTTTCGAAACGCTCGATGCCGTGAAACAGCGGAGTCGCCAGGCCGTTGTTGTTGCAGTGAGAACGAGGATCGAAGCGATACATGTAGCCGAAGTCGAACAGCATCAACCGGGTCCCGTCGTCGAGGATGTTGCCCGGGCAGAAGTCCCACTCGAACAGCCCGTGCAGTTCGAGGGCGACGATGGTGGCGAACAACTGGTCGAACACGCGACCGTCGAAGCGTTGCAACGGTTCACCCTCGATCCGATTTGCCGTCCACTCGCGGCGAACGCGAGTTGTTCCGCCTGCCTGCGTTTCTCTGGGCTCACCGCCGGCGCGAGGCAAGCCGCATGTGCGTCGCGGTGCCGACGCGTTCGCGGATGGGGGGACCCCAAGCCACTATCGC
>JANOLA010000177.1:0-4645 GCA_031419535.1 Burkholderiales bacterium
GATGTGTTGATGGGCGTGTCGCGCTGAATGCGCCAATCCCTGCGCCGAGAATTGGCTGAGGTTTCGGCCCGAGATCCGGCCCTCCCCCGCGCCGGGAGTGGGCTAGCATCGCCGGGGCGACACGCCATGTGAGCTTTCGAGGTTCACGCCAACCACCGAGCAGAGGCAAGAATGGCAGAAGACTCGACCGACACCGTGTGGGAAATGGCGACGATGCCGGCCTCGCTGGCGGCGGCGGTGGAAAAGTCGCAAGACACCGGCTTTCGCTGGCCGACCCCGCCCTTCGCCACCTACCCCGAACCGACCGAGCAGACCGATCCGTTGGCGTGCGAAGTGGTCGGCGTCAACGACAAGCGCAACTCCGGGCGCCTGACCTTCTTCGTGCCCGACCAGGGGCTGGCCTACCTGCAAATGCCGCCGGCGCGAACCACGTTTCCGCTGCGTTTCGATCACTTTCGCTCGATCATGCTGACCGCGCCGGTCAAGCCCCTGGTGCTGCCGCGCGCCGACCCGCACGCTGATATTCTGGAGCAGCGCAACGCCGTGCCGTACCGCATCACGCTGACGGCGGGTGGCGAGCTCAGTGGCGAGAGCATCGGTTTGGTCGAGCGCGACTTCGGCCTGTTCCTGTTCCCGCCGATCGACGACAAAGGCAGCGTGCAGCGCCTGTTCGTGCCGCGCGCCGCGTTCACGCACTTCACGACCGGCGCGCGCATCGGCGAGTTGCTGGTCGAGCAGCAAGCCGCGACGCCGCTGCAGATCGAGCAGGGCTTGAGCACCCAGCAGGAACTGCGCAGCCGGCGCCTGGGCGACATCCTGGTGAGCCGGCAGCTGGTCAGCGCCGAGCAATTGCTCGAGGCGGTCGAACAGCAGGCGCGCATGCCGCTGGTGCGCATCGGCGAGGCGCTGTTGTCGCTGGGCATGGTGAGCCAAGCCGACATCGAGGTCGCGCTCGAGCAGCAGCGTGCCGACCGCAGCGTGCCGCTGGGCGAATTGCTGGTGCGCATGGGCGTGGTGTCGACCGAGGACTTGCAAGTCGCGCTGGCACGCAAGATGGGCTACCCGATCGTCGACGTGGCCGAGTTTCCGCTCGAGGCGACCGCCCTGCGCGCGATCAGCTACTCGGTCGCGTCACGCCTGCGCGTGCTGCCGCTGCTGATGCGCGACACGCGTTTGATCGTCGCGGTCGACGAGCCCGGGCGGCGCCGCGAGGCGCTCGAGGAAGTGGAGTTCATCACGCAGTTGAAGGTGATTCCGGTGCTGGCGCAACGCCAGGCGCTGTCGGCGACGCTGGTGTCGGCTTACGAGAAGCTGGGGTCCGACACCGGCAAGGTCTTCAAGTGGGAAGAGCCGTCGGGGACGGGCGAATTGATGCTCGACGATACCGGCAAGCTGGTCGAATCCCTCGAAAAGGAAGGCTTCGACTGGTCCAGTGCCGACAGCGATGCGTCGATCGAACAGTCCGACAACTCGCTGGTGCGCCTGATCAACAACATGATCGTCGAAGCGCACAACGAACGCGTGTCCGACATCCACATCGAAAGCTACCCCGGCCGCGAGAAGATCCGCATCCGCTTTCGCAAAGACGGGCTGCTGCGCACCTACCTCGAGTTGCCGCCGAACTACCGCAGCGCGCTCGTTGCACGCCTGAAGATCATGTGCGACCTCGACATCAGCGAGCGCCGCAAACCCCAAGACGGCAAGATCGCTTTTTCCAAGTTCTCGGCGCAGCACCGGCTGGAATTGCGCGTCGCGACGATCCCCACCAACAACGGCCTGGAAGACGTAGTGATGCGCCTGCTCACCTCGGCGCGGCCGATCGCGCTGGGCAACCTCGGCCTGTCGGCCTACAACCTCGACAAGTTCCGGCAAGCGATCGAGCGGCCCTACGGCCTGGTGCTGTGCGTCGGCCCCACCGGCTCGGGCAAGACCACGACGCTGCATTCGGGCTTAAGCCACATCAACATTCCCGAGCGCAAGATCTGGACCGCCGAAGACCCGATCGAAATCACCCAGCCCGGGCTGCGCCAGGTGCAAGTCAACCCGAAGATCGGGTGGACATTCGCGGGTGCGCTGCGCGCGTTCCTGCGCGCCGACCCGGACGTCATCATGGTCGGCGAAATCCGCGATCAAGAGACCGCGCAGGTCGCGATCGAAGCTTCGCTCACCGGCCACCTGGTGCTTTCCACGCTGCACACGAACAGCGCCGCCGAGACCGTGACGCGCCTGCTCGACATGGGCATGGACCCCTTCAACTTCGCCGATTCACTGCTCGCCGTGCTCGCCCAGCGCCTGGTGCGGCGCAATTGCGCGAAGTGCCTGGTGAGCGAGCCTGCCACCGAGGCGCAAACCGAAGAATTGCTCGCCGACTACATGCATGCCTTCGGCCGCGGCGACGCAGCGCAGACGCGCGGCTCCGTGCTCGCCGGGTGGACCCAGCGCCACGCGAAAGACGGGCGCCTGCTCGCGCACCGCAGCCCCGGTTGCCTGGCGTGCGACCACACCGGCTTCAAGGGCCGCGTCGGCGTGCACGAACTGCTGGTCGTGTCACCCGAAATGCGCCACCTCATCCAGACCGGTTCACGCGCCGAGGCGATGCAGAAGCTCGCGTTCGTTGAGGGCATGCGCAGCCTGCGCCACGACGGCATCGAGAAAGTGCTCGCCGGCTTGACCACGATCGACGAGGTGCGGGCGACTAGCAACGCTTGATACGCTGTTTGCGTGTTCGCGTTCAACGGCGTCGCGATTCTTGGCGGCGTTCGGCCCTTCGTTGACGTTCGTTGTTGCGCGCATGCCAGCTTCCGCGCGAGGCAGGTGGCCCGGCACCTGGGTGGCAGGCCGACTCGTGGCGGGCCACCGCCCTGGGGAACGGTCGCTGGCGGGCTGGGCGTGCACGAACCGACGGTTTCGCTCGAAGCTCAAGGAGCCGCCGCAGCCTTCTTGTTGTGGGTTTGCAGGTAGCGCGCGATCAAGTCGTAGTCGCGCGCGAACCCCGCCCATTCCTTGACGATGTGTGTCGCCTGCGGCGCAGCCGCACTCGGGCCGGCGAGCAGGTTGCGCCGCGGCTGCGCGGACTGAATGTCGTAGAGCACCATCGGTTCACTGTCCACCAGCATGTGCTCGCCCACCAGCAGCCCGAGGTCGCCCAGGCCCGTGAACTGGAACGTGAACGCGATGCGGGTGGCGTCGAAGCGCGCATCGAGCAGGTCGCGCCCAAGCGTCGTGTTGCGATGTTCGATTCCGGCGATCGATGCGAGCGTGGGCAGCACATCGACCTGCTGCGCCCAGCTCTCGACCCGGCGCGGCGCGACTCGTCCGGGAGCGTAGACCAGCAGCGGCGTGTGGCCCTGCGTGATCGCGAGTTCGCGCCAAGCCAGCGGCCAATGCGGGCCGGTGGCGCCGCTGATGCCGTGGTCACCGACGAAGGCGAAGATCGTGTTGTCGAAATACTTCTCGCGCCGCGCGCGCTGCATGAACTGGCCGATGCACCAGTCGAGATAGGCGAAGGCGCGGTATTCGTCGGCGGAGATGAAGCCGTGCTGCGCAAGCAACTCAGGCGCGGGAATCTTCGGGTCGAACGCGGCACGGTCTTCGTGGGGAAGCGTGTACGGCCGGTGGTTGCCGCTGGTCTGAATCACGGCGAAGAACGGTTCGGACTGCGCGCCCAACCACTCATTCGCTTCGATCAGCAAGTTCTTGTCGGAGACGCCCCAGACGTCGACGACCGGTGCCTTCAAGCGGTTCTGTTCGACGATCTCGATGCCGGGAATGTTCAGCGCGAGCAAGCCGCGCACGTTGGCCCAAGACGTGCTGCCGCCGATGAAATAGAACTTCTTGTGCGCCGTGAATTCGCTGGCGATCGTGAACTGGTCCGCCGCCGCCGGGTTGCGCGAAGCCGTGGATTGGCGCGACACGTCGGGCAGCGCCGTGATCGTCGCGAACACGCCGCGCGCGGTGTGACCGTGCGCGCTCATCATGCGTGTGAACAGCAACCCGTCTTGCGCCAGCGCGTCGAAGCTTGGCGTGGCGCCGAGCGGGCTGCCGAGCGCACCCACCTTGTGGCCAGCGAACGATTCGAGCAGCACGAGCACCACGTTCGGAGGTTTCGCCCCCGGCGCCTGCGCCCTGCCCGGCACCTTGCGCAACAGCGAGATCGGCTCGTTGATCGCGAGCGCCGGCAAGCCGACGAAGGCGCGAATCCGGTTCGCCGCGGGGCGCAGCCGCACCTCGTCGATGCCCGTGTCGCGGAACGACCAAGTGTCATACAAGTTGTGCAGCGGGTTCAGCGCGAGCGCTTGCGCAAAGCTCGACGGCAGTTCGGCGGCGTCGCTCCAGCGCAGTGGGTATTGCGAGACCTTGCCGTGCACCACGCCGGCGGCGAGCAGCAAGACACCGGCTTCCGCGAGGCGCGCCGCCTTCGACCGAGGCGTTGTCGGCAGGCCTTGGGCGAAGCGCCACGCCCAGCCGAATGCACGGTGCCAGCCGAGCAGGCCGAGCGCCAGGCCGGCGGCGATCCACACCACCGGGTAGCTCTGCCACACCATGCCGCCGGCCTCGCGCGCGTCGCGCGCCAGCGTGAACAGCACGGCGGAGAGCCGCTGCGTCAGGTAGGCGTAGTGGCCGGCGTCGAACACGAGCGCCAGCA
>JANOLA010000178.1:0-2198 GCA_031419535.1 Burkholderiales bacterium
CTGGACCGCAAGGTCGCGCTCAAGGAATACATGCCGACCAACCTGGCGCAGCGCGGCGCCGACCGCAGCGTGACAGTGCGCTCGGAGCGCTACCGCGACACCTTCGTGCTGGGCCTGCGCAGCTTCGTCAACGAGGCCAAGCTGCTTGCGTCGTTCGACCACCCGTCGCTGGTGAAGGTGTACCGCTTCTGGGAGGAGAACGGCACCGCCTACATGGTGATGCCGTTCTACGAAGGCCCGACGTTGCGCCAGCAGCTCGCCGAGTTCGGCCAACCGCCCGACGAGGCCTGGCTGCGCACGCTGCTCACGCCGCTGATCGACGCGCTCGAGCGCATCCACAGCGACCATTGCTGGCACCGCGACATCGCGCCCGACAACATCCTGCTGCTCGCGCCACAGAAAACCCAGGCCGGGCCGGCAGCGGGGCTGCGGCCGCTGTTGCTCGACTTCGGCGCGGCGCGGCGCGTGATCGGCGACGTGACGCACAACCTCACCGTGATCCTGAAACCGGGTTACGCGCCGATCGAGCAGTACGCCGAATCGGAATCGATGCGGCAAGGGCCGTGGACCGACGTTTACGCGCTGTGCGCGGTGCTCTACTGCGCGGTCACCGGGCGCGCGCCGGTGCCCTCGGTGAGCCGCGTGCTGAGCGACGAGATGGTGAGCGCGGTGCAGGCCGGCGCCGGGCGCTATTCGCCCGCGTTTCTCGGGGCCATCGACGCCGGCCTGGCGGTGCGGCCCGACGCGCGGCCGCAGTCGATGGCCGCGCTGCGCGAGCGCTTCGAACTCGGCCGGGGTGGCGCGGCGCCGCAGTCCGAAGCACCGCGTAGCGCGCCGGGCGGTGATGGCCAGCATGCCCCCGCACCCGCACCCGCAACCGCAACCGCGCCTGCACCCACACCTGCAACCGCACCCCCGGCCACGCGCCCGGCCGATGCAGAGGCTGACGCCGCTGCGGCGGCAAGCCATCGCGCGCCCCCTGCGTCCCGGCCTGAGCGCCACGCAGAGGGCTCGCCAGCGCCTCAAGCGCGAAATGCGCGCAGTTCCGCCAGCGTTGCCAGCGCGTCCAAATGGCCGCTGATGCTCGCCGGCTTCGTGGTGCTCGTGCTCGCTGCCGCGGCCTTCGGCTGGTGGTTGCAGCGCAGCACGGCAGCGCAGCGCGCACCGCTGCCGGCGGCACAAGAGCCGACGTCGCCCCAGCTCGCGCAGCCGCCGACTGCACAGCCTGGGCCTCCAAGCACAGCTGCGCCCACGGTTACGTCCGCTGACACTTTGGCTCCGGCAACGGCGCCCGCATCGGCACCCACACCGGCACCCGCACCGGCGGTCGCGGCGCCGGTTGCCACGGCGATACCCGCACCGGCCACCACCGCGCCACTGGCTCCGGCCACGTCGGCCAGCGCCGCGGCGCCCACGGCAGCCGCCCGCCCAGCCGCACCGCGCCCTGCCGTGGCTGCCGCGCCGGCACGCACGCGGCCGCCACCGATTGAGCCCACCGTACCCGCCCCAGTTGCGACGCCGCGCGCCGCGGCACAGCCGACGCTGGTACCGACAACCGCACCGACGCCCACACCGACGACCCCGCCAACACCCGCGCAGACAGCCGCGCCCGCGCCGCCCGCCCTGGACGCGAAGCGCTTCGAGTGCGACGTGCTGGTGCGCGCCGGGCAGAAGGCGCTCGGCAACCGAAGCTACGACGACGCGATGCAGCGCGCCGACGAAGCGATGGGCGTCTACCCCGATTGCCCCGGCGCAGCGGAACTAGGTCGCAATGCGCGCCAGGCAAAGGACCGGGCGCGCAGCTCGGCCGTGATTCAATAGCCGCCCCTGGCCACCCATTCTGCCCAACCCGTGCCAGCGTGGAGGATTGTCATGAGCGCTCGAAATCTCGCCCCTGAGTATCCGCCCCCGGTCGCTCCGCGCCCGCCCCCCGCGGGGGCGAGCAACCGTCTTGGGGCGGCCCGGCGACGGTTGCTCTGCGTTGCCGCAATCCTCGCACTGCACGGCTGCGCAGGGCCCAAAGGTTCGGGGTCGGCGGGCTCGGACGTGAGCAGCGTCTGCAACCCGCTGATCGTCGGCCTCGGCGCCGCGGCAGCCTGCGCCGCGCTCGCCACGGGCAACAACCGGGTGCGCACGGGGGCCGCCTGCGCCGCCGTGGCCGTGACCGCGTGCTACCTCGCCAACAGCTACAAAGCCGA
>JANOLA010000179.1:0-1589 GCA_031419535.1 Burkholderiales bacterium
GGAAACTCGCGTCGGTCGGAAAAATCTGGCGCCGTCGCGTTCGAAGCGCGGCCGGCGCGGATGGAGAGCAACGCGCATGAACCCAGGGAGGCTCCGTCTGCATGTTCCCGAGCCGAGCGCGCGCCCGGGGCAGGAGACCGACTTCTCGTACCTGCGCTTGGCCGGTGCCGGCGAAGTGCGCAGGCCACCCGTCGACGTGGCGCCGGCCGACACCGGCGACCTGGCCAGTACCCTGGTGCGCGTGCTCGACGACGACGGCCGCGCCGTCGGCCCCTGGGCGCCGCGGTTGGGCGCCGAGCAACTGGTGCGCGGCCTGCGCGCGATGCTCAAGACGCGCGCCTACGACGCACGCATGCTGATCGCGCAGCGTCAGAAGAAGATTTCGTTCTACATCCAGTGCCTGGGCGAAGAGGCGATCGCCACCGCGCATTCGCTCGCGCTGCAAAGCGGCGACATGTGCTTCCCGACCTATCGCCAGCAGGGCCTGCTGCTCGCGCGCGACGACATCGACATGGTCGAGATGATGTGCCAGGCGATGTCGAACCAGCGCGACCCGCTGAAGGGTCGCCAGTTGCCGGTGCTGCATTCGTACAAGCGCGCCGGCTTCTTCACCGTCTCGGGGAATCTGGCGACGCAGTTCATCCAGGCGGTGGGGTGGGCCATGGCCTCCGCCTCGAAGGGCGACAGCCGAATCGCGTCGGCGTGGATCGGCGACGGCGCGACCGCCGAGGCCGACTTTCACACCGCGCTCACCTTCGCCCATGTGTACCGGGCGCCGGTCATCTTGAACGTGGTGAACAACCAATGGGCGATCTCGACGTTTCAGGCGATCGCCGGCGGCGAGGCGAGCACGTTCGCGCAGCGCGGCGTGGGCTGTGGCATCGCGTCGCTGCGCGTCGACGGCAATGACTACCTCGCCGTGTACGCGGCCTCGAGCTGGGCGGCCGAGCGCGCCCGCGCCAACCTGGGACCGACGCTGATCGAATGGATCACTTACCGCGCCGGCGCGCATTCGACATCGGACGACCCGTCGCGCTACCGCCCGGCCGACGACTGGCAGCATTTCCCGCTGGGCGACCCGATCGCGCGGCTCAAGCAGCACCTGATCGGCCTGGGTGCATGGTCGGAGCAGCAGCATGTTGAGGTGCAGCAGGAATTCGACGCGCAGGTGGGCGCCGCGCTGAAGCAAGCCGAACGCCACGGCACGCTGCTCGACGGCCACATCCCGCCGCTGGCGACGATGTTCGAGGACGTTTACAAAGACATGCCGGCGCATCTGCGCGAGCAACTTCGCCAAGCCGGAGGTTGACCTTGGCGACGATGACGATGATCCAGGCGCTGCGCTCGGCGATGGACGTGATGCTCGAGCGTGATCCCAACGTCATCGTCTACGGTCAGGACGTCGGCTATTTCGGTGGCGTGTTTCGCTGCACCGAGGGCTTGCAGGCGAAACACGGCCGCACCCGCGTCTTCGACGCGCCGATCTCGGAGGGCGGCATCGTCGGCACGGCGATCGGCATGGCGGCGTATGGGTTGCGGCCGGTCGTCGAGGTGCAGTTTGCCGATTATTTTTACCCTGCAAGCGACCA
>JANOLA010000180.1:0-3140 GCA_031419535.1 Burkholderiales bacterium
CCTTGGAAACGCCGGCGCGCTGCGCCACTTCCTCGGAGCGGGTGGCGGCAAAACCCTTCTCCACGAACAGGTCGAGCGCGGCGTCGAGCAGTTCTTGCGGGCGCGCCTCCTTGCGGCGCTGGCGTGGGTGCGAGGCGGCAAGCATCTCGGTGTGTAATGACTGACTGGTCAGTAATGTAAGGGGCTGAACGAGATGGGTCAACCCTCGATTCACGCGTAGCCCGTGGGCACCCGATGGTTAAGCCCTTGCTAAGCCCTAGAACGTGGGATGGCGCTTTCCCTGGGGTGCGGCCTACATTCGTCGACATGGGCATGGTCACGATCGGCTTAAGTCACGCTTCCGCCGCGCAGCATCTGCGGGGACGCTTCGCGTTCGCGCAGGACGAGCTGGGCGCCGCGTTGAACCGCGTGCGAGACCGCTTTGCGTCAGGCCGCGCGGCGCCCGAAGCGGCGCTGCTGTCGACCTGCAATCGCACCGAGCTGTATTGCGCGGTCGATTCGATGGGTGGCGAAGATCTGGCGCGCCCGGCGCTCGCCTGGATGGCGGACCATGGCGGCATGTCGAGCGACGAGCTGCTCGCCTGCGGCTACGTGAAGCAGGGCAGCCAGGTCGCGCGGCACGCGTTTCGCGTCGCCAGCGGTCTTGAGTCGATGGTGCTCGGCGAGCCGCAGATCCTGGGTCAGATGAAACGCGCCGTGGTCGGTGCGGAGGTCGCCGGCACCCTGGGCACGACGTTGCACCAGTTGTTCCAGCGCACGTTCTCGGTGGCCAAGGAGGTGCGCACCAGCACCGAAATCGGCGCGCAGTCGGTGAGCATCGCGGCGACCACCGTGCGCCTCGCGGCACAGCATTTTGCCGACTTGTCGCGGGTCAAACTCGTGCTCATCGGCGCCGGTGAAATGATGCAGCAGGTGGCGGCCCATTTCGCGCGCCACACGCCGGCGCTCGTGGTCGTGGCCAATCGAAGCGTGGTCCGCGCACAAGAGCTGGCGCAGCGCTGTGGCGCGCAGACGATGCGCCTGACGGATCTGCCCGCGCGCTTGAGCGAGTTCGACGTCGTGGTCTCGTGCACGGCGAGCATGTTGCCCATCATCGGCCTGGGCGCTTGCGAGCGCGCCTTGGACGCGCGCGGCGGCCGCACCACCGTGATGATCGATCTGGCGGTGCCGCGCGACATCGAGCCGGAGGCGGCGCGCCTGGCCGGAATGCACCTGTATTCGATCGACGACCTGGGCCTGCTCGTGCAGAACGCAGGCTCAAACCGGCGCTTGGCAATCGTGCACGCCGAGGCGATCATCGAAAGGCGTGTGCAAAGCTTCGTCGGCTGGCTCGACAAGCGCTCGACCGTGCCGCTGATTCAGGCGCTGAACACCCAGACCGACGCATGGCGCGGCGCCGAGATCGCACGTGCCCGCAAACGCCTGGCGCGCGGTGCGAGCGTCGACGAGGTACTCGACGCACTGTCCACCGGCCTGACGCGCAAGCTGATGCACGGGGTGCTCAAAGAAATCAATCAGGTCGAAGGCGAGGGCCGAGCCGAAGTGAGGCAGTCGCTCGCCCGCGCCTTTTTGCGCCCGCTCAAACGCGCACATTGAGGCTGGCTCGGGCGAATCACCTGCGCGCGCAGCCTCGGGAAGTGCCGGGCTGACGCCGCCGCTTCACTCGATGTTCTGCACCTGCTCGCGCATCTGCTCGATCGCGACTTTCATCTCGACCGCCACGTTCGTGAGCTCGAGCGACGCGGCCTTCGAGCCCAGCGTGTTCGCCTCGCGCAGCAGCTCCTGGATCAGGAAGTCGAGCCGCTTGCCGATTTCGCCTCCGGCGCGCACCAGCCGTTCGATTTCCTCGATGTGCGAGCGCAGCCGCGCCAGCTCCTCGGCAACGTCGATGCGGATCGCGTAGGCGGCGGCTTCGTTGACGGCGCGCTCTTGCAAGTCACGCTGCGGGATCGTTTGCGCCGCGCCCACGCTTTCCAGCGCCTCGCGCCAACGCTCCAGGAAGCGCTGCTGCTGGCGCTGCACCACCATCGGCACCAGCGGCTCGGCGCGCGCCGCGAGTTCGCGCAGGTGGCCGCAGCGCTCGATCAGCACCGCGCCCAAGCGCGCGCCTTCGCGGCCGCGCGCCTCGCGCAGGGCCGCCACCGCGCGCTTCGCGGCCTCTAACGCGGCGGCGTCGAGTTTCTCGATCCGCTGCGCGCCTTTGCACCAGAGCAGCACTTCATGTGTCGACAGCGACGCGGCCTTGGGCAACCAGCCCTGCACCGTGCTTTCCAGGCGCGCCAGCCGGTTCAGCTGTTCGGGCAGCGGCATCGGAACCGCCGCGTCGGCATCCGCATGGGTCGTCAGCCGCAGTTCGATCTTGCCGCGCCGAAACGTCGCGCTGAGCAATTCGCGCAAGGCGGGCTCGAGCCCGCGCAGGTCATCCGGCAGGCGAAACCCAAGGTCCAGAAAGCGGCCGTTGACCGACCTGATCTCCACGCCGACGCTCGTCGCGCCCCGGGCCGAGTGCTCGCTCGCCGGGGCGGCCGGGCCGGCCTCTGCCCGGGCGGAAACCTGTGCGGAAGTCGCGGCCGTCGAGGCGCTGGCGTAGCCGGTCATACTGTAGACTGCCATCGAGACTTTCCTCGTTATTCGCCCATGTCCAAGCTCAAGCCTGCCCCGTTGCCGCCCGGCACGATCGTGGGAGGCTATCAGATCATCAAGAAGCTCGCCGCGGGTGGCTTCGGCGTGGTCTACCTGTCGGAAGACTCCGAGCGGCGCATGGTTGCGCTCAAGGAGTACCTGCCGGCGTCGCTGGCCGAGCGCTCGCCCGGCGAGCTGACGCCGCGCGTCAAGCCCGACAAGCTGCCGCTGTACCGCCTGGGGCTGAAGAGCTTTTTCGAAGAAGGGCGCTCGCTGGCGCAGATCGCGCACCCGAGCGTCGTGTCGGTGCTGAACTTCTTTCGCGAGAACGAAACCGTCTACATGGTGATGAACTACCTGCAGGGCGACACGCTGCAGGATTTCATCGTCACGGCGCGCGACCTGAAGCGCGACAAGGTGTTTCGCGAGTCGACGATCCGCTCGCTGTTCGACGAAATCCTGCGCGGCTTGCGCATCGTGCACCAGCACAAGATGCTGCACCTGGACATCAAGCCGGC
>JANOLA010000181.1:0-18033 GCA_031419535.1 Burkholderiales bacterium
CGCCTGACGCACGAACTTGGTGATGGCGAGGAAGGCGACGCTCGCGCGCGTGGCTCGCGTCTGCAGGTCGAGGACCTCGTCCTGCTGCTTTCGCCAGCGGTCGAGCAAACGTTCCGTCATGCCCATGGCCTGCAGGACTTCCGCATTGCGCAGCGACCCTTCCACATAGCGCGAGGCGCGTTGGCCTTCGGCCTGCAGCGTGTCGAGCGCACCGCGCGTGAACTTGTCGTTGAGCCAGGCAAGCAGCAGCATGAGTGCCGCGCACAACGCAGCGCCGATGCCCAGCATCGGGTGAAACAGCCAGTTGACGCCGACGTACACCACGACCCAGGGCGCGTCGAACAAGGCGGTGACGCCATTGGCGGAGAACAAGTTGCGCAGCAAGCCCACGTCACGGATCGCGTCGGAGCGCACCGAATGCGGCGCGAGCGCGGTGGCTTTGACGATCGTATGCATCACGGGTGGCGAGAGCCGCTCGTCGATGATGTTGCCCGTCACGTGCTGCAGGCGCAGGCGCGCGTAGTCGAGGATCAGCAGGATCACGAGCGCGATTCCCACCCCGACGAGCAGCACCGCGAGCGTCTCGCCGCTGTTGCTGGGAATCACGCGATCGAACACCTGCAAGGTGAAGATCGCCGGAACCAGGAACAGCAGGTTGATGACAAACGAAAACGCGGCCAGGTGGGCCAGCAGTGGTTTCAGTTCGGCCCATAGCGATTTCATGGCTTACCCCTGTGCTTAGAAAGTGAGGCACGGTTCGCCGCGCCGCCTGCCATGCTTTGAGCTGCCTGACTGCCTGCGCAACGGCGCCACCGAGCCGACGCTGCAAACTCTATTGCCGGCGGCCTGGCCGTTCTGTGCGTTGCAGCGCTTAGGGGCGGAAATTGTTTGACGCGGTGGAGGCGCTCAGCGGCAACACCAGTTGCACGACACCCGGCTCATGGGGTTTCGATGCGTCCAGCGTGAACCCGCATTGTTTGGCCAGCTCCCGCATGCCGGTGTTCTCGCTGAGCACCCCGCCTATCAGCCGGGCGAGGCCGCGCCTGCGCGCGTAGCGCACGATCTTGTCGAGCAACAACAGGCCCAGACCGCCGCGCTTCAGGTCGGAGCGCACGATGATCGCGAACTCGGCCTCGACGTTGTCGGGGTCGGACACGGTGCGCACCGTGCCGAGGGTTTCGCGCCCACCGTCGGCGAGCGTGCGCTCCGCGACGAAGGCCATCTCGCGTGAGTAGTCGATCTGCGTCAACCGCGCCAACTCGCTGCGCGGCAATTCGCGCCGCGTGTAGAACAGGCGCATGCGGATGTCTTCGGGTGTGAGCTGTTCGAGGAAGGCGCGATGCTGGCCTTCGTCTTCAGGGCGGATCGGGCGCAACGTGAGCGGCTCGCCGCGGAAAGTGAGCGTCTCGGCCAACTCGGCCGGATACGGCAGGATCGCGAAGTTGCCGGTGCCGGCCGGCCGCGCGGCGGCGATGCGCACGCGTGCGTCGAGCGCGATCACGCCGTGCTCGTCGGCGAGCAGCGGGTTGATGTCGAGCTCGGCCAACTCGGGCAGGTCGGCCAGCATGCATGACAGCGCGGTCAGCACGTCCACCAGCGCTTCGAGCCGGGCCGGCGGCCGGTCGCGGTAGCCGCCGAGCAGCTTCGAGACACGCGTGCGCAGAATCAGCTCGCGCGCCAGCACGTCGTTCAGCGGCGGCAGCGCCACCGCGCGATCCGCCACCACCTCGACCGAAACGCCGCCCTGGCCGAACAGCAGCACCGGGCCGAACACCGCGTCGATGCTGGCGCCGACGATCAACTCCTGGGCGTGCGGCCGCTGCACAAACGCCTGCACGATGAAGGCCTCGATGCGCGCCTCGGGCAGCGCGGCGCGCACGCGCTCCAGCATGGCGCGCGCCGCGTGTCGCAGCTCCGCGGCGTCGCGCAAATTCAGCTCGATACCGCCGACGTCGCTCTTGTGCACGATGTCGGGCGAGACGATCTTCAGCACCACCGGGTAGCCGATTTCGCGCGCAGCGCCGACCACAGCGACTTCGCTCGCCGCGACCGACACGCTGCGCGCGACCGGGATGGCGTAGGCCTGGAGCAGCGCCATCGCTTGCGGCGCGCTCAGCCAGTTCTGCCCCTGCCCCTGCCCCTGCTTCAGGGCGCAAGCGATGATTTCGCGCGCGGCACCGACGTCGCTCGCCTGACGCACCGAAACCGCCGCTGGCGCCTCGAGCAATTGTTCCTGGTTGCGCCGGTACGTGACGAGCATCGAGAACGCGCGCACCGCTTCTTCGGGCGTTGCATAGTCGGCGATGCCGGCCTGCTGGAAGACTTCGCGCGCCTGCGCCACCGACACGTCACCGAGCCAGCAGCCCATCACGCGGTCGCGCGTCGCCGCGGCCAGCGGTGCACAGGCGCGCGCGATTGCAGCGCTGTCCACCATCGCCGTCGGCGCGTGCATGAACAGCACCGCACCGGCACTCGGCTCGGCGAGCAGCGCACTCAGCGCCTGCGTGTAGCGCTCGATCGGCACGTCGCCGACGATCTCGATCGGGTTGCCGCGCGACCAGCCGGTCGGCAGCACCTGGTCGAGCCTTTGCAGCAGCGCCGCGTCGGGATTCCACAGCGCCACGCCGGCACGCGCCGCGGCGTCGGCCGCCACCGCGCCGGCGCCGCCGCCGTTCGTCAGAACCGTCAGCACCTCGCTGCGGTTGCCGCGAAAGCGCGCCAGCGTCTGCGCCGCCATGAACAGGTCCTGCAAGGTGTCCACACGCAGCATGCCGGCACGCCGGATGGCGGCGTCGAAAACGAGGTCGGCGCCGGCCAGCACGCCACTGTGCGACGTCGCCGCGTCGACGCCATAAATGGCACGGCCCGCCTTGACGACGATCACCGGCTTGTTGCGCGCCGCCGCCCGCGCCGCCGACATGAATTTGCGCGGCGACTTGATCGACTCGATGTAGAGCAGAATCGCGCGCGTCGTGGCGTCGCTCGCCAGGTAGTCGAGCAGGTCGCCGAAATCGACGTCGGCATGTTCGCCGAGCGACACCAGGTGCGAGAAGCCGATACGACGCGAGTTCGCCCAGTCGATCATCGCCGTGACCAGCGCCCCCGATTGCGAAACGAACGCAAGCTCTCCCGCGAGCGCGTCGGTGCCCGAAACGCTCGCGTTCAATCCGAGCGCGGGCGTCATCAACCCGAGGCAATTCGGGCCCAGCAGGCGCAACGTGAACGAGCGTGCGGCGTCGAGCGCGGCCTGCTTTTGCTGCGCCGTGAGCCCGGCCGTCATGACGACGGCTGCGCGCGTTCCGGCGACGCCGAGCTCGGCGATCAGCCCCGGTACGCTGGCCGGCGGTGTGCACACGACGGCCAAGTCCGCGGCTGCGGGCAGATCGGCGATGCTCGCGAACACCCGCTCGCCATTCAGTTCCCGGTGTTTCGGATTCACCGCGTACACCGGCCCCTTGAAACCGCCGCTGCGCAGGTTCTGCCATAGCGTCGCGCCGACGCTGCCACTGCGCGCCGACGCGCCGACCACCACCACCGAGTGCGGGGTGAGGAGCCGGTCGAGGTTGCGAATGCTCATGTCGATGCGTCCCATGGCGACTTCATTGCTGAACCTTTGCTAAAAAAGTCAGGGGCACTATGCAGCGTCGATTGCCATGCGTCGAGGTGCCCGACCGCGTGCTGAACGGCGGCGCTGAGCCGACGCTGCAAACTCTATTGCCGGCGGGCTGGCCGTTCTGTGCGTTGGAGCGCTTAGGCTAGGAATTTCTACCGCCCTTTTCCTGCCCTTGGCCACGTCGGCGAGGACGAGTCGCTCATGCTGGTGATGCGACAACCGGGCCTTCGATGGCGAAGGGATTCGCTCCGCACAGGTCAGGCGCTGGTCAGGCGAGTGCTGCGATAAAGGGCGGGTCGTCACTTTCGACGTCACGCACTGCTGCACACGAGCTGAAGGCGGTCCGAAAGTGCGGGATCGACCTTGACCCTCTACCCGCCGAATGACAGCCACACCCCGCCGCTACCCACCCAAGGAGGATCCACCATGCGTACCTACCCGTACAACAGCCCACAGGCCGCCGCCCGCATCGTCGCTCTGGCGCTATTGGCCGACGGTCACCTGAGGAAGGCAGAACTCGACACGCTCGGGCGTCTTGGCGCTGACGAACAACTGGGTCTGCGAGCTGGAGAGTTTCCCGTCATCCTGAATGGCCTGTGCGACGACTTGCTCTCGTGTGTCAATGTGAGTTGGGCGACCGCGTGCCGAGTCGACCTTCGAACCCTCGGCTGCCTGATCGCCGAAGTCGATGATCCCGGACTTCGCGTCAAGGTGCTGCACCTGTGCGCTGCCGTGGTCGAAGCCGACGGACAGGTGGTTGAAGGCGAGTCGAGCATGCTCGTGGCGTTGGTGGAGCAATGGGGTCTGCAACGCGAAATGTTGCGACCGAAACGCCGCGAACGCGTCGTCGAACATGTTTGACTTCTGGCCCCTGATCGCCGCCTGTGGGACCGTGCTTCTGCTCGGCGCCTGGCGCGAGTACGCCAGCGGCAACCGGCGTGGCTCCATGCTGCTCGTCGGCCTGGGTGCGGGCGGCATGCTGGCGAGCACCGCGATGTGGCTGGTGTGAGGATGGCCGTCGATCGGTGGTCTGCCGTCGATTTCGGTCGTCCCGAGCTGCAAGCGTGTGTGCCCGAGATTCGCTGCTGAGCGCGCGTAGGACCGGAGGTCGGACCGAGGGTCGGACCGCGATGCGCTGTTCTGGATGTTCATGCAAAGACTTCTTTGTGCTGTGCGCGACGCCAAAAGTGGCGACACGCCCTTTGTCGCATTGCCAGCCTGACCGGCGCCTGACTGCGCTGTCGTATGACGCCCATTCATGCCGGTAGCGCCGTTGCCGTGGCGCCGCCGCGTGTCCACTGCGCCGCGGCGGCCTGCACCACCGCGGACAGCGGCATGCCGGTGCGGCGCTGCTCGCGCAACCAGTGCGCGTCATTGCCAGCGAACAGGCTCTCGCGAATCAGGTTGCTGGCCTCCAAGGCTTGCAGATCCTGGGCGTGGCCGTCGACGGATTGCAGCGTCTGCATGATGTCGTCTCGCAGGCGACGGCGCAGCTTCGTCTGGGGGTCGACGATTTCGCCGTCCAGGCCGAAGCGACACGCCTGGAAGCGGTTGAAGGTGTAGACGAGGTAGTCGTCTTCCCTGGGCTCAAACGGGCGCTCTTCGCGCAAGTGGCGGCAAATGCATTGCAGGTAACACGCCAGTGCAGCGGCCTTCTCCACCGTGAGCGGCGTATCGCACACGCGCAGCTCGATCGTGCCGAACTCGGGCTTGGGCCGGATGTCCCAGTAGAAGTCCTTCATCGACTTGACGACGCCGGTGCTCGTCATCTTTTCGAAGTACTGCCCGAACTCCTGCCACGTCAGGCAGAACGGTGCCCGGCCCGACAGCGGGAACGCGAACACGGAATTCAGGCGCGCCGAGTCGAAACCCGTGTCCACGCCCTGCACGAATGGCGAAGACGCCGACAACGCGATGAAATGCGGCACGTAGCGCGACAGCGCGTGCAGCAGCCACAGGGCCCGGTCACCGTCTTCGCAGCCCACGTGCACATGCTGGCCGAACACGGTGAACTGCTTGGCGAGGTAACCATACAGATCGCTGATGTAGTGGAAGCGCTCGCTCGGGTAGATCTGCTGCTTGCTCCACTGCTGGTAGGCGTGCGTGCCGCCGCCGGCGATCTCGATGTTCAGCCGCCGCGCGCCGTTCGTGAGCTGGTCGCGCAGGTCGAGCAATTCGGCTTGCAGCGAACCGTGCTGCTTCTGGATCGACGTGCCGATCTCGATCATGCTGCGCGTGATCTCGGGCTTGACGTCCCACGCGCCGGTGTGATTCTTCAGCACACGCAGCAGGTCTTCGGCCTGCGGCGTGAGGTCGAAGTCGTGCCTGCTGAGCAGCTGCAACTCGAGCTCGACTCCCAGCGTCAACGGCTTGGAAACGGTGAAGGCTTGAAGTGCCACGGGCTCGGTGTCGTCGATGCGGTCAGGTTGAAGGGCACTCGCGCGCGATGCGGCGCAAGCCGAGTTGCGTCCAGACCGGTCCGCTGAACTGCATCAGCATCGTCGCGATCAGCAGGGCCTGCAACGCACGCGCGTCGATGCCGCCGAGTTGATTCGACCAACCGAAACTGTCGGCCGCCATCAGGACCGCCAGGCTACTCATCGGCTGCAAGGCGACGACGAGGCCAGTGGCCTGGCGCCAGCCCAGCCCGCTGCTGCGCGCCAGGGTGGCCACCGCGACCGCACTGCCGAGCAGTCGCGCGGCGACGATGGCGAGCGCCCAGGGCCAGACCGCGAAGAAGCCCTCCAGCGAAAACAACAGCCCCAGGCTGACGAAGAGCAGCACGTTGAGCGCCGCACCTGCCGAGCCAAACAGCGGTTCGACCGTCAAGTGATGCGCCATGCGGGCCCGCGCCGTCATGCCCGCGACGAGCAAGGTCAGCAAGGGCGAGAGCGTCCAATGCGCCGCGAGCAGGCTGGCCGTGATGACGAGCGCGATCTGCACGACCGGCATCGCCGGCGTGGCGCTCATCCAGGGGCCCAGGCGCTCCAGGGCGAATCCGCAGGCGGCACCGAGCAGAACCGAGCCGCTGACGACGAGCAGCGAACGCGCGAATGCGTTCAGCATGGCGCCGTCCGCGGCAGGTGCGTCGGCTGCGAGCGCGATACGCAATGCCTTGAGCACCAGCACCGCGATCACCGAATTCACCACCGTCATGAGCAGCAGGCGTTCCGTCACCTGGCCGCGCGCTGCGGTTTCGTGCACCACGCCGAGCGTGATCACCGGCGAGGTCGACGCCGCCACCGCACCGGCCACCGCGGCCGACAGGGGTGGCACGCCGAGTGCGAGCAACGCCAGGGTTGCGAGCAGTCCGCACAGCACGGCCTGCACGACACAACTCAACGCCAGCCACGGGTTGTCGAGCAACCAGCGTGGCTGAATCCGGCTCCCCAATTCGAACAGCAAGACACCGATGGCCAAGTCGACGAGCGGTTTCCACACGTCGAGTTCGCTGCGCTCGATCAGGTGCAGCATCAAGGGGCCGGCCAGCGCCCCCATCAGCATGTGGCCGCAGGCGCGCGGCAAGGCCCAGGCGCGGTACAGGCCTTCCGCGAACACCACGGCCAGCAGGACCAACAGCGCCAGCCCGAGCAGGGGGTCGGCCGCGCGCAAGCCCTCGAGCGTGAGCAGTGAATGAGGGGCGATGGAGGTCATCGGCCAGCGGGTTTCGGTGCCTGGTTGCGATCAAGGTCGTGCGCGCCGTCGGAATCGACGACGCCCCCTCGATCGCATTGCGAACCAGGCTCAATAGCTCGAGCTCTCGTAGGGCGAGACTTCGAACGGCGAGGCCGCTTCAGCCCCGACTTCGTCGCCCGTATCGAAGTACAAAACCATCTGGCGCAGTCCTTGTTTCGCGACCACCGTCGCTCGGCGTTGCACCTCGACATCGCTGGCGGAGCCGGCTGGCGTACTCGCCTCGACTTCGTAGCGCCCGGCCGGCAGATCGACCAAAAACCAGGGCCCGTCCATACGGTGTTCGAGCACGGGTCGATTGCCGTCAAGGTCGGTAATGCGCAACTGCACATCCGCCACGTACGCGCCGCTGCCCAGCGCAGCCGTCGTCAACCAAAAACTGTACTGACCGAAGCGCGCGCGCATCTCGATCAACTCCGCGTGGCCGACGCCGCCCGATTCATAACGAACTCCGTCCCCCGTGCTGCCGTACACCGTGGCGCCAGCCCACGACACCGTGACCGCAAGCGCGGCGGCTGCCAGCCATTTGGCGTGGCGGTTCATCGTCTTCATCATCTGAATCTCCTGGTTATTTCACAACAGCCCACGGTTGCGAAGCGTTGAGCCACCTGTTGACGCGTTCCCGGCTGCTCCCCAAGTTCATGTTGTGTTGGGTGGGTCCGAAACGGCGCCGCGCACGTTGTCGCATGCATTGCCTGACCAGCGCCTGACCGTGCGCGACAAATCCGACCTCGACGCCCTGCCCCGCCCGTTGACTGCCCTCAGGTTCGGGTCGGCCGAACCGTCGGCGATTCGAGTCACCGCTCTGCGCAGGGGCGCATGCCAAGGCGATCGAACCATGCGTGGTCAGGCGCCGGTCAGGCAAGTCGTGCGACAACCTGCATCTCGTCATTTCGGACGAGAGCCCTTCACACAAGGAACGTCGTATGCACAAAACTCATCCCGATTCACCGGCACCGTCGCACCGCGTGACGCCGAACTCTGTTGTCGACTCCGTTGCGCAAAGCTCGAAGCACAGATTCCATGTCACCCTGGCGGTGCTTGCCATGGCGAGCCTTTTTGCCGCTTGCAGCAGCACGCCGGTTCTTCCGCCGCAGGCGCAGGCACCCGCCGTGCCCACGGTCGCGGCGCCGGTCGTGGTGGCTGCACCGGTGGTGAAGCCTGACCCGGCGCCAGCCGTTGCGGTGCCTTCTGGAGCGGTGCAATCAGTCGCGACGACAACGGTCGCCACGGTTGTATTGCCACCCCACCTCGACCCGAAGAGTGCCGTCTCCTCGGAGCGAAGCGTGTTTTTCGCCTTCGACGACTATTCGATCGCGGACGAGTACACCAGGATGCTCGAACGCCACGCCAAATACCTGGCTGGCAAGCCTGCGCTTCCCATCAAGATCGAAGGCCACGCCGACGAGCGCGGCAGCGCGGAGTACAACCTGGCCCTCGGCCAACAACGTGCCGAGGCGGTGTTGCGTGCGCTCAAGATCTACGGCGCCAAGGACTCTCAAGTGGAGGCCATCAGCTGGGGCGAGGAGCGCCCAAGAGCGCTTGGGCAGACTGAATCCGTCTGGTCGCAAAACCGCCGCGCCGACGTGAGCTATCCCAAGCAGTGAACAGGCACGGCGCGCAGCGGTTGGCGCGCGGCGGGCGGCTCGGTGCGATCGACGTGCACCCGGGCAGCAATGTGCAGCCGCGCGCGACGCCGCTCGCCACGATCACGCAGCCCGATCTGACACCGCGACAGAGGGATCCTTTTCCAGGCACTTTTCAAAGCGAGGTACCCGCATGAACTCACTCAACAACCACACGATTCGAATCGCGCTCGCCGCACTGGCGCTGTTCGGGCCCGCCACGGAGGCCCAGATACCATCGCCGCCGCAAGATATTGCCGCGTGGCAGTCGCCGTTCCCTTTGGTCGAAGCGATACGGGTTGCAGAGCAAAATAGCGGCGGGCGCGCCCGCAAGGTCGAGATGAACGTCTTTGCCTATGCGATCGAGACCGTCGCGAAGGACACCTCGGCCAAGGTGATGGTCGATTCGGCGTCGGGCAAGGTCGTTCATGTGGACCGACCGGGCTTGTTCGACGCAATTGCCAACCTGTTCGATAGTGACGATCTCCGTGACGACGAGGCCACGCTCTCCCATCTTGAAGCCTCGCCGATGACGCTGGCGGCTGCCGTCGCCGCAGCCGAGCGCGAAACCGGCGGCCGTGCGGTGCAAGCCTCGTTGAAACGCCTGTATGGGCAGACGCTGTTCAAAGTCGGGGTGGTCAAGGATCTCAATCTGCAGGAAGTTCTGGTCGATCCCGTCAGCGGCCAGGTCGCCGCGGCCGCGCAGCGTCAGGGCAAGGACGCCGATTGAAACCGTTGGGTCTGCGTGCGCGACAGATCTCAACCGGGCGGCAAACTGAATTGTTTGTCTGCCTTGTGGGTTGCCGCCCGCAACTTCAGAACGACGCGCAGCCCGCGCCCATCCGGCCCGGCGTCGAGCGTCAAGGCACCGCCCAGCAACTCGGCGTAGCGCGAAACGATCGCCAGTCCGAGACCCGAGCCTTCGCCGCGCGCCAACCCGGCGCGCCCGCGCGCCCAGCGCTGTACGAGCCGATCGCGCTGCACAGCGTCGATGCCCGGGCCGTTGTCGGTCACCGACAGCAGCACCGCGTCAGCCTTCGGGGCGACTTCGACCGTCACAGCCTGACGGCTGCCTGCCTCGGGCAGGCCATGACGCAATGCGTTGTCGATCAGGTTGTTGAGCGCGCCCTCGATCAAGACGGCGTTGCCGATCGCGAGCAGCGGCGCATCGAGACCGGCGCCACCGAGATCGACGCCCTGCGCGTCGGCGCGCGCCATGCGTCCGAGCACCGCGTTGCGCGCAATCTCGTCAACGCGCACCGGCGTCAAGACCAGGCTGTCGCGCGCTTCGTCGGCGAGCGCCAGCGCGAGCAACTGATCGACGAGATGGCTGGCGCGCTCCTGGCTCGCCGCGATGCCGCGCAACTGGGCCTGCCAGACCTCGGGGTCGGTTTGCGCCAGGCCGTACTCGGCGAGCGCGCGAATCCCCGCCAGCGGCGTGCGCAGTTCGTGAGCCACATTGCCGGTGAACTCGCGCTGTGCCTGAACGCCGCGGCCGATGCGCAGCATCAGTTCATTGATCGCCTGCGCCAGGCGCTCGACCTCGCGCGACGGCGCAGCGCTGTCCAGCGGCGTGAGGTCGGTCGAGTCACGCCGCGCCAGCGCTGCCTGCAAGCGTTCGAGCGGAACCATTTCCCGCCCCACCGAGCGGTACAGCCACCACCCCAGCCAAAGAATCAGCACGGCCTGCGGCAACCTCGAATAGGCACCGAGACGCTGCAACAACTCCTGCCGCGTCTGCGTGGTCTGCGCCAGCACGACGGAGAACGACCCCGCGGCCTGTGAATTCAGGGTCACCATGCGCAGCTCGGTGCCTTGGTGCACGACGTCGCTGAACCCCCAGCGTTTGCCGGGCTCGGGCTTGACGGGGCGCAACGCCGCGTTGCTCGCCACCACTGAGCCATCGGGGCCCAACACCGCGAAGAATTGCTTCTCGCTCTTGTCGAGCAGCAAGGCGCGCAGTTCGCGTTCCGACAGGTCCAGGGTCAGCGCGCCGTCGCGCTCGACGACGTTGGCCGCGATCACCCGGGCATCGTCGAGCAGGGCACGATCAAACGCCTCGAGGGTGAACAGATGGGCCACGGCAAACGCCGTCACGGAGCCGATCACCCAGATCAATGCCAGCGGCACCAATACGCGCTTGAGCATGCGCGAGCGCATCGAAGGGCGCTCGGCCTGCGGCGAGCGCCGCTGCGCGGACGCCGTCACGGCTCCGCCGGGCGGTTCGCTTCCACGACGTAGCCCAATCCGCGCAGCGTGCGGATCGTCGCGCCCGTGCCAGCGAGCTTTCTGCGCAGGCGCGACACGAACGCCTCGAGCGCGTTGTCGGCGAGAGCGTCATCGAAAGTCGACAATTTGTCGGACAAGGTGCGCTTGCTGACGACTCGCCCCGGCGGGGTCAGCAGTTCGACGAGCACTTCATGCTCGCGTGCCGGCAGCTCGAATGGCAGCGGCGACGGCAGCGCGCGGATGAAGAAGCGGCCGGCCTTGCGCTCGAAGACCAGGTCGCCCACTTCGCAGCGCTCGTCCGCGTCGTGCGCACGCCGCGCCAGCGCGCGCAGCCGCGCGTCCACTTCCGCGAGATCGAACGGCTTGCCGAGGTAGTCGTCGGCGCCCGCGTCGAGCCCGGCGATGCGTTCATCGGTGCGATTGCGCGCGGTCAGCACCAGCACCGGGGTGCGGTCATTGCGCGCACGCGCCTCGCGCAACACGCTCAAGCCGCTGCCATCGGGCAGGGTCAGGTCGAGCAGCACGGCGTCAAACGGTTGCACGTGCCACAAGTGGCGCGCTTCCGCCGCGGTTGCGGCCGCGTCGACGCGGTGGCCGGCCTGGCCCAGGCTGCGCAACATCACGTCGCGCAACACGGCATCGTCTTCGACCAGAAGGATTCGCATGTCACGAATTCTCACGCACACCCGGCTTCGGGCCGGTCAGGCAGCGGTCAGCCAGGCGCTGCGATAAAGGGCTGGTCGTCAGTTCATCAACCCGCATCGACCCGCATCAACGCGCGCATGCGCACAAGGATACGTCCAATGAACCATCAAGACCATCGATCACCAAGCAACTCCCGGGCACCGGCACACCGCGTGACGCTCAATGCCCTCGTCGATTACGAGGAAATTCCGATCGGCGAGCGCCATTCCGTCATGCTCGTTGCCCCGAAACACGCCGATGAGCGCGTAGGCCGCATCTCCACTTTCGCGCCGCTGGGCCGAGCGCTGTTGGGAGTTAAGGTCGGCAGCGTCCTCATCGATGTTCCACTGCCGAACGGCAACTGCACTTGCCTGCAGGTCATGGCGGTGCGTGCCGGGGCGGCCGATGCATAGCGCGGCGGATTGGCAGGAAAGCGTCGGCGCGCGATCGGCAGCGCTACCGCGCGTTGCCCGATTCGCGCATCCCGAGTTCGTGATCGAGCGGCAGGTGCGCAGCCATGTGCACCCATTCCAGCTCAGTTTCGCGAGCGACGCCGCGCGCCAGCTCGCAAGCCGCTTCCCCGGCGTGCACTTCGAGCCGAGCCGCAGAGGCTTGAAATTGCTGGCGCGCGACGAACTCGCGCTCGAGCTGCCGATCGGTGTGTTGTCAGCCCTCTACCCGGGTCAGCTCGATCTAGGCATCGCCAGGGTGCGCTACCGCGACGGCGATCCGGTCCGCGAACCCGTGATGTTCGTCGAGGTTCGCACGCCGCACGCCTTCTATGCCCCGGTACGGCTCGACTTGGTGGAACGCGAAGCGCAGGGCGTCGACACCGAGCTCGGGCTGCGCGCCGCGATCGTGCGCGCCGAAGTTCAGCAGGCGCTGTTGCTCGGCTACCCCGACTGGCTGGCCCGAAACAGCATGGGAATGGCCAGCGTCTACCTCCGGCTGAAGCACTATGCACCCGTCGCGGCGCTGTCTGGCTCGCTGTCTGGCTCGCTGTCCGGCTCGCTGGCCGGCATCCCCGCTGCCCGAGCGTGAAGCAGCGGCAGTGAAGCGTCGATCACGGCGACGCTCGCGCCGCAGTCAGGTGCCCGTCAGGTTTGCTGTGGGATAAACACGCATCCTCAGTGTCTCGACCGGCGCATTGCGCACAAGGGGAGTCAGATGAACCTCCAGGACTTCAAGCCAGCGCGAATGGCAATCGCAATCGCCGCAGCCGCGGTTGTCGCCAACCTTTTCCTGATGCTCGGCGACGCGCTGGCGCCGCAGGCCGGCGCGTCGGCACGATCCGCGACGCCATCGAGCGTCGAAGCCGCACGTGGGCGCTTTCCGGGCGAATCCAAGGCGAATACCGACGCGCAGCGCTGGAAGTCGCAGTAAAAAGCCTCCTGGTTGAACGCGGCAAGACGCGCGCGTGCCGGCGCGGCGACCGGCTGCGCGGTCGCGGCTGTCGCGTTGCGGCGCTGGTTCGACGGCGACACGCCGCCCAATGACCGCTGCTACTGAATCAACCCGTTCTTCAGCGCGTAGTAGGTCAGGTCGCTGTTCGACTCGAGTTTCATCTTTTCCATGACCCGCGTGCGGTAGGTGCTGACGGTCTTGACGCTGAGCGACATGCTGTCGGCCATGTGGCCGATGGTCTCACCCTTGGCCAGGCGCAGGAACACCTGCAACTCGCGCTCCGACAAATGCTCGTGAAGCGGTTTGTCACCGCCACCGCTCAAGCCTTCCGCCAGGCGCTCGGCCACCCCCGCCGTGATGTACTTGCGCCCGCGGTACACGGTGCGGATCGCCTGCACGATTTCTTCCGGGTCGCAGTCCTTGTTCAGGTAGCCGCTCGCGCCCTGGCGCAGCATGGTCGTGGCGTAGTGCTGTTCCGGGAAGCCGCTCAGGATCAACACCGGCAAGTCGGGCGCGCGTGCCCTGATGGCCGCCAGCGCATCGACTCCGCTCTGGTCCGGCATGGCGATGTCCATCACGATCACATCGACCTCGCCCTTGCGCACGATGTCCAGTGCCTCGCGGCCGGTCGCCGCTTCGGCAACGACCCTGAAATCCACCTGGTCGGCAAAAAACTGGCGCAGTCCGGCGCGCACGATGGCGTGGTCGTCGACGATGGCAATTCGAATCATGGTGTGGCGCGGCAGCGCAATGCATCATCCCACTTCTCTGGAGTGCGTCGTCGCGCGGGCCGGACGAAGCGACTGTGCTTCGTGTGGAGCGGCGCGAACAGCGGACGGCACCCTCGAACGCTGTAGTCGAAGTCCGACGCCAGGCCGCGCTGTAGGAACCGTCCGACAACGCGCCGTTGCGCCGCCCGATGGCGCACGCGAGGTTTCGCAGGCACACTCGGACACGGCACTGCCCGCCTCACGCTGCGTGATCGCCTCACATGCAACTCCTCAAGACCTACATCGTCGAAGACAGCCCGGTGATCCGGGAGAACCTGATCGCGACGCTGGAAGAACTCGTGCCGGTCGAAGTGGTGGGGACGGCCGAGGACGAATCGACGGCCTTGGCATGGCTTGCGCAGACTGGCCATCGATTCGACCTCGTGATCGTCGATATTTTTCTCAAGAGCGGCTCCGGCCTGGGCGTGCTCAGGGCCACCAACACCCTGGCGCAACGCCACAAGATGGTGGTGCTCAGCAACTACGCCACGCCGGAGATGCGGCGCAAGTGTCTCGAGCTCGGTGCGGATCGGGTGTTCGACAAGTCAAACGAGATCGACGCGCTGCTTCAGTACTGTGGCCAACTCGCCTCCGGACAGAGCGTCGACAGCGGTCAAGGCGAGCTGGCATGACCCGGCTTCCAGCCCGGCCGGGGCTGGCGCGCGCGCGTTGACTGGCGCCACGCTGAAACAGGGTTGAAAAATGATCCTGATCGCCCACGCCAAACGTCGCCCGTTCGTATTCCCGCTGGCCTGTGTCGCGGCGGCTGGCATGGTCTTCATCAGCGAAGGCTCGTATTGGCAGTCGGTCGAAACGCTGGACGAACTGGCTTCGATTCAAGGCGCGCGAACAAACATCCTGAGGCTGCAGCAAAACGTCCTCGCCGCCGAGGCCGGCCAGCGCGGTTACTTGTTGACAGGCCGAAATGAGTACGTTCAAAGTTATGTCAAGGCGCTCGAGGAAATCGATGCGTCGACCGTGCTCCTGAGGCGTTACTACGGCGCGGACGCATGGTCCATCGAGCGGCTGGAGAAGATGCACGAGTTGATCAAGACCAGGCTGTTCGAACTTGCCGCGGCGATCCGCCTGCACGAAGAGGGCAAGCACGCGGAGAGCACGGACATCGTTCTGAGCGCGCTCAACAAGGAGCAGATGGATGCCATCCGCATGCTCAGCACCGAACTGCTCGATCATGAGGCCCTCAAAGTCTCGGCGGCCCGTCAAGACATCTACCTCACCTTGATGCTCGGCCGCATCGGCATGGCGGCGTTGAGTGCCATCAGCCTGCTGGCCTTGTTCTTGTACCTGCGCCAGACCCTTGCCCTCAAGCTCCAGCAACAGGAACTCAAGCGCAGCGTCCAGGCCGACCGTGACGGGCTGGAAGTCGTGGTCGCGCAGCGCACGGCGCAGCTGACTGAACTGACAAAGCACCTGCTGACGGCGCGCGAAGACGAGCGCAACCGGCTCGCGCGCAACCTGCACGACGAGCTGGGCGCGCTGCTCACATCGGCCAAGCTCGACGCGGCGCGCATCAAGTCGCGCCTGGCCGGCGCCGCGCCCGAGGCGCTGGAGCGGCTCAACCACCTGGTGGACACGCTCAACAGCAGCATCGCGCTGGGGCGGCGCATCATCGAAGACCTGCGGCCGTCGACCTTGAGCAACCTGGGGCTGACACCAACACTCGAAATTTTGATGCGCGAGTTCGGCGAGCAATCCAACGTCGAGGTTCATTGTTCGTTGGAACCTGTCAAGCTGAAATCGACCACTGAGTTGGTGATCTATCGCCTGGTGCAGGAGGCTGTCACCAACATTGGCAAATACGCCAGGGCGCATCATGTCTGGGTCAACCTGACCAGCCACGACGCCCGAGTGCAAGTCTCGGTGCGCGACGATGGCGTCGGCTTCGACACCACGGTGCCCGCGAGCTCCGCCTACGGGCTGGTGGGGATGCGCTTTCGCGTCGAGACCGAAGGGGGCACCCTGACACTGGTGTCGGCGCCTGGTCAAGGCACGCTGATTCAAGTGCAGTTGCCGCGGTCGCCGCAGTCGCCGCAGTCGCCACCGATCACCGCCTGAGCCCTGGGCTTAGGCTGCTCGCGACCTGCGCCGCGACACCGTCGGCCGTTTCCTACACGGGATCCCGCGTCGCTCCGACAGCGCGGCAGCAGCGCCGCTGATCGTCGGCACACGCGCCCGGGAACAGACTGGGTTCTTCGCAGCTGCACAGCTTGCGAACCCTGTCACCCCCGCGGCCGATAACCCGCACATCACCCCAGGAACCTGACCATGTTGCACACATCCGTGCCCCCTTTGCCACTTCAAACTTCAACGCCGCAACTCGGCAAGAAAGACTCCATGAACTCATTCCACAAGCACTTCAACAAGTCGGCGATCGGCTTGAGCTGCGCCTTGCTGCTCGCTGCCATGGCCGGCTGCGGCGGCGGTGACGTCGGCAGTTCCGACCCACTCCTCAACAGCGCCAACCTCAACACCCTCGCCGGCGGCGTTCACGCGCCGGTACTCCTCGGCGCGGCCGGTACGTTCGCGATCCTGAGCAAATCGGGAATCACCGACGTCTTTGAATCCGCGATCAACGGCGATGTCGGCGCGAGCCCCATCACCGGTGCGGCGATCGGCCTGACCTGCGGCGAAGTGAAGACCGGCAAGGTCTACTCCGTCGACGCAGCTGGTCCGCTGCCGTGCACGCTGACCAACCCGACACTGCTGACCTCGGCGGTGGGTGACATGGAAACCGCGTACACCGACGCCGCCGGACGCACCTCGCCCAACTTCACTGAACTGGGTGCCGGCGAGATTGGCGGGCTGACGCTCGTTCCTGGCCTCTACAAATGGGGTACGGGTGTCTTGATCTCGACGAATGTCACGCTGGCGGGTGGCCCGAACGATGTCTTCATCTTCCAGATCGCGGGAACCCTGACTCAGGCCAACGCGACCCGGGTGACGCTGACCGGCGGTGCACAAGCGAAGAACGTGTTCTGGCAAGTCGCAGGCGCAGTGACGATCGGAACGACGGCGCACATGGAAGGCATCATGCTTGCCAAGACGAATATCGCCGTGAACACCGGCGCATCGGCGAACGGCAGGCTGCTGGCACAAACTGCGGTCACGCTGCAACAGAATGCGGTGACCCAGCCGAACAGCGTCGCGGAGCTGCCGACCAGCACCAACAACGCTTTTAACGTGGTGACCGGCACGCAAGTCGCCGTGACCTTCGGCCAGCCCATGGACCCGGCAACGATCGTTTCGGCGCCGGCCGGAACGCTGCTCACGTTTACGCTCAAAGAGTCCGCCGGAAACGATGTTCCCGGCACCGTCTCGATGAATGCCGCAAACACGGTGGCAACATTTACGCCAAGCGCGGCGGCCCTCACGCCGAATAGCGAGTACACGGCGACGGTGAGCACGGCGGCCAAAACCGCCCAAGGCGCCGTCATGGCCAGTCCCCTGGTATTGGTCTTCAGAACCAAGCCCGTTGCATCGACCGGGCAGGCGCCGGTCAGTCTTGGCGCGGCCGGTACGTTCGCGATCCTCACCAAGTCGGGAATCACGGACGTCTTTGAATCCGCGATCAACGGCGATGTCGGCGCGAGCCCCATCACCGGTGCGGCGATCGGCCTGACCTGCGGCGAAGTGAAGACCGGCAAGGTCTACTCCGTCGACGCCGCCGGTCCGCTGCCGTGCACGCTGACCAACCCGACGCTGCTGACCTCGGCAGTGGGCGACATGGAAACCGCGTACACCGACGCCGCCGGACGCACCTCGCCCAACTTCACCGAACTGGGTGCCGGCGAGATTGGCGGGCTGACGCTCGTTCCTGGCCTGTACAAATGGGGTACGGGTGTCTTGATCTCGACGAATGTCACGCTGGCGGGTGGCTCGAACGATGTCTTCATCTTCCAGATCGCGGGAACCCTGACTCAGGCCAACGCGACCCGGGTGACGCTGACCGGCGGTGCACAAGCCAAGAACGTGTTCTGGCAAGTCGCAGGCGAGG